>JAGRGH010000010.1 GCA_020445605.1 Chromatiales bacterium | reverse complement strand
TCCCAGCCGCCAGCTCCCAGCCGCCAGCCGCCAGCCGCCAGCCGCCAGCCGCCAGCCGCCAGCCGCCAGCCGCCAGCCGCCAGCCGCCAGCCGCCAGCCGCCAGCCGCCAGCCGGCAAACAATTGTCACGGCTCGCCGGGGGCCGGGCGCTCCGCCGATTTCCATGCCAGACTTGTGACATAAGCCGCACCGGCGCGGCGGCCTGCCTGATGGCGGGACAGCGCGGTGCGAGTTCACAACTGAACGTAACCGCGGGGGCGGGGTTTCATGCGTTCTACCGAGCTTGCCCACCGCAAGGGGACGGGCACCGAGGTCCCGACCGCGCCGGTCGCGGCCGCCATCGACGACCAGCGCGTGCGCATGCTGTATGCGAACGGGCTGCGCGCGGTGCCGTTCAACATCCTCATCGCCATCATTCTCGTCATCATCCTGCGCGACAGCGGCGCGCGCGGACTGGCGATCGGATGGTTCATCGCGCTAAGTGTCCTCGCGGTCGCACGCATCATTCATCTGGCACGCGCCCGACAGGCGTTTGAACGTGCGCCGGTGCCGAAGCATGCCGAACGCACCTTTGCGCTTGGCTCGACCGTGACCGGCCTGGCATGGGGCATCGGGTTCGTCGTCATCGACCCGCACCTCGATTCGCAGTACCAGCTGCTGTTCCTGTGGGCGATGGGCGGCATGGCGGCCGGCGCGTTCTCGTCGATGATTTCGCACCCGCGTGCCTACGCACTGTTCGTGCTGGCGATGTTCGTACCGGCGCTGGTCGAGGTGCTGCTCGGACGGACGGCGTTCTCGTTCGCCGTCGGCGTGCTGCTCGTCGCATTCGTGGCAATGCTGCTGATCACACACCGCACCGCGACGGCCATGCTGCTCGCCGGCCTTCGCGACCGTTTCGAGAAGCAGGGGCTGCTCGATCAGTTGCAGCATGTCAACGTGGAGCTGACCGAAACCAACGAACGCCTGGAGCAGGCACACCTGCAGTTGCACCACCTGGCAACCACCGACGACCTGACGCAGTTGCCGAACCGGCGGTCGATGGACGAGTTCATGTTCGAGAATCTGGAACGCAACGTTCGCGAAGCGAAGATCGTCGCCTGCATCATGCTCGATATCGACCACTTCAAGCAGTTCAACGACGACCATGGTCATCAGGCCGGCGACCTGTGCCTGCAGGGGGTCAGCGATGCATTGGCAGCGCAACTGAAACGGCCGAACGACCGGCTGGGCCGCTACGGTGGCGAGGAGTTCGTGGCCGTGCTGCCGGGGACGGATCTCGACGGTGCGAGCGTGCTGGCGGAACGCATGCGCACGGCGGTCGAACAGGTGGAAATCGCCGTCGGCGCACGCAGCGAACCCGTGCACGTCACGATCAGCGCCGGGGTCGCGTGTGGCGTGCCGGTCAGCGACCAGGACATGGACCGGCTGATCACCGCCGCCGACAACGCGCTGTATCGCGCGAAACGCCTCGGCCGCAACCGCGTAGAGGCCGACACAAGCACTGCCGACGGGCGTTGAACCTGCCCAAGGAAACCCTGATCAATCCATCACGGATTGCCAGAGCGGCACTTCACGTCTGCCGCAGGACCCTCTGAATCCTTACAGGGCTTCGCTGACCGGCACCTATTGCGCGAGCGCGGCGCGCACGCGTTGCAGGCGTGCGGTCACCTCGCCGGCCAGCGCCGTGATCTCGGCCTTGTCGACGAGTTTCAGGACGGCGTTCGGGTCCATGAACGCGACCGTCACGCTGCCGTCGTCCTCGGCACGCACGACGACATTGCACGGCAGCAGCAGGCCGATGTCGGGCTCGGCGTCGATCGCCTGATTCGCCAGCGGCGGATTGCAGGCACCGAGAATCCGGTACGCGCCGCGCTCTATACCAAGCTTCTTCTTCAGTGTGCCGGCGACATCGATATCCGCCAGCACACCAAAGCCTTCAACCGCGAGCGCCGCGGTCACGCGCGCAATCGCCTCGTCAAAATCACAAGCAAGCTTCAGGTCAAAACCGTACATCTGCCTCTCCGTCGTGATCAGAACGAGCGCGATTCTTTTTCGACATACCAGCCCTTCGGGCCGAGCTTCATGGTGATCTCGCCCGTGAACGCCGAACCGTCCATGCTGCCCTCCATCTGGAGAATGGCCTCGTCCGTGCCGAACTGCTCGCCGCTGACGATCTTGACCTCGCCGGCATTCATCTCCTGCAGGAAACCGAGCTGTTCCTTGAAGTCCGGCTCCTTGCGCGCGGCCAGCATCATTTCGGCCATGTCCGGATTCATATACCGCGCCATGGTGTCGACATCGCCGGCGGCGATCGCTGCGCGACTCGCCATGTAGGCCTTGCCAGGCGCGCCGCCACCTGCGCCAAGCGCCTTGCCCTTGGGCAGGTTCGGCGGCGGCGCAATCGGCAGGTCAAATTCAACCGTCGAATCGGTCAGCGAGCCGGCGACCTGGCCGGCGTCGAGCCGCGTGATCGTGCCCAGGGTGTTGCCGGAGGTCGACAGGTTGCCGCTGCCGGAAAACACGAAATTCGCGGAATTCAGCTCCCTGTTTTCCTGCGTGATGTTCAGCTCGATGTAGCTGGCGCCCAGGTCACGCAGACGATCCTCGATCACCTCGGCACGGTCACGGGCACGGTCGAGACCACTGCGGTCGATCGGCTGGCTGGACAGAAAGATCACCGTGGCCTGCCGGGTCTTGTCAAAGACATCCGGCGCGTTGAACGCGTAACCGTCGGTGACGGTGATCGTGTTCTTTTCACCGAAGAACTCCTTTTCGACCTTGCCGCTGGCGCCGGCCATCACCACGCCTGGCAACAACATCAGCAGCGACACAAACCCAATTCGCTTGTTCATGGATCGTCCTCGTACGTATTGATTTACACCGGTCGCGGTCCTCACGGCCGCCATGCATCGCCGGCGCGCCGGAGTATACAAAACCGGCCCGCCGGAGTCCGGAACGGGCTCACTCAGGTTTCGATGCCGTCACGCACGAGTTCCGCGGCCGTGGCCGCGACCGACTGCGTGCCGGCGGGGATCTCGTACCAGCCCGGGTCGGCGTAGTTCGCGAGCCGGTCGCGCACCTTAACGATCGTGAACATGCCGCCCATGGTGATGTAGTCGTACGGCCCCCAGGCGCCGACCATCGGCAGGCTGTTGTCGGGCACGGCCATGTGACCGCTCTCGATATGGGCGCCGTGTTCGCCCATGCCGTCGTGCCCCATCGTCATGTAGGACGGCACGAACGGACTGATCGTCCGTTCCAGGCCGCGCACGTCAGCACCGATCATGTTCGGGATCCCGTGGCCCATCTGGTTCATGACGTGGTGGGTCATGTGACAGTGCATGGCCCAGTCACCGGGCGCGTCGGCGATGAACTCGCAGTCGCGTGTCGAACCGACCGGCACCAGCACGGTCGTTTCCGGCCACTGACCCTCGCGCGGGATGTCGCCGCCATCGGTCGCGACCACGCGGAAGTAGTGCCCGTGCAGATGGATCGGATGATGATCCATCGCCGACAGGTTGCCGATGCGCAGCCGCACACGATCGCCGGTCTTGCAGACCAGCGGCGCGGTTCCCGGGTAGCACTTCGCATTCATCGTAAGAATGTTGAAATCGGTCATTTCGTTCGGGTCGGGCCTGCGCGCGCCCGGCTCGAGCTTCCACTCGCTCAGCATGATCGCGAAGTCGCGATCGACGAAATCGCTCGCGGTCTGGCCGCGCGGATGCACGACGATCATGCCCATGAGACCAAGACCCATCTGCGTCATCTCGTCATGATGCGAGTGATACATGAAGGTGCCGTGCTGGCGGAACGTCCATTCGTACCGATAGGTTTCACCGGGCTGGATCGCGCGCTGGTTCAGGCCACCCACGCCATCCATGCCGTTGGGCAGGAACACGCCATGCCAGTGCACGGTGGTCGGCGCTATCAGACGATTGGTCACGTAGATGCGAACGCGGTCACCCTCCACGGCCTCGATGGTCGGGCCGTGCACACGGCCGTTGTAGCCCCAGCAGGTCGCCTGCATGCCCGGCGCGAACTCGTGCTCGACCTCTTCGGCGATCAGGTGATAGACCTTCACGCCATCGACGACCTTCCACGGCAGGCTCGCGCCACCCGGGGTTTCGACCGGACGGTAGTCGACGCCGGGCATGCCCGGCTTGCGTGGGGTGTCGGGTTGATCCAGCCCGCTGTAGGAGCGGTCCCAGCGCGGTGCGGCCTGTGTGCTTCGCGAGGCCAGCGCAGCGGCGCCGGCGGCGACCGCCGCGCCAGTCAGCAGGTTTCGACGTGTGAGCTTCATGTCAGTGTCCTCCATCGCTGCCGCCGGCCATGGGCATTGCAGCCGTCGAGCCGGCGGTCATGGTGCCTGACGCGGGTGTATGCCCGGCATGCAGCGCACCGATGTCAATCAGGGCCAGCCAGTAGTCGCGGGTTGCGTCGATCAGGCGACGTTTCATTGCTGTCTGTGCATCAAATGCGCTCAACAGGCGAAACACACCGATCTGCATGGCGTTGTATTCAAGCACCTTGCCTGCGAACTGTCGCTGCGCGAGTGGTGCGAGCACCTCGCGTGTGTAGCGCGCCTTGTCGTCCGCAGCCGACAGGCGCAGCGCGGCGCTGCGCGCCGCCGAGCGCACCGCGAGCGCGGTCGCGCGATATTCGGCCGAACGCTTGATGAACATCGCCTGCGCGGCGGCGCGCTGGCCCTGACCGACGTCAAACAGCGGCAGTTCGAAGCCCAAGCCGAAGCCGTATTCGCGCTCACCGCCCTTGTGCTCATGCACGGGCCCGAGTTCCAGATGCCGGAACAGCGACTGCGTGTTTTCGATGCCGACCCGTTCCGCGGCCGTTTCGAGCCGCGCACGCGCGGCGGCCAGGCTCAGGCTGGCCTCGATGGCGGCGCGCTCGATGCCAGCGGTATCCGGCGGCGATCGTTCGGGTTCGGTCAGGTCGTCGGCCAGACGCCAGCGCGTGTCGTCGCCGAACACGCCCATGACCTGGTTCAATGCCTCCACGCGCATCGCGACGGCCTCTTCGGACTCCGCCAGGGCCAGCCGCGCCTCGGCCTCCATGGCCTGGCGGCGATCGAGATCGCGGTCGGTCAGATTGCCGGCCGCGTGCAGCCGACGGGCCACGTCGAGCGAGGCGGAAGCGGACCCGGCAACCTCCTCGAGCAGCGCGCAGCGCGCCTTTTCGGCCTGCAACTCGACGACCGCCACGCGAGTCTCACGCACCAGTCCGAACACCGCGTCGGCAACCTCGATCTTGCGCAGGTCGAAACTCGCGCTGGCCGCACGCTTTCGCGCCGGCAGCGTCAGCAGACCCTGGATGGGTTGCATCAGGCCGATGTCGACCAGTGGCCGACCTTCGCCGTGCTCCCATTTCCACTCGCCGTGAAACACCGGATTCGGCACCAGCGAGGCCTGCATCAGTTCGGCGCGCGCGATGCCCAGATCGGCCAGCGCCGACTGCAACTCGAAGTTGTTCAGCAGGGCCACCCGAACGACATCGTCCGCACTGAGCGGCCGCGCCAGCAATCGCGCGACCTCGGCACGCGCAGCGGCGTCCGACTCGGCATCACGGCGCTGGATCAGCGTCTGGCCGGTGGCGGGAGCGACCCGCTCGTTGACGGCAGCCAGGCCGGCGTTTTCCGGAACGCTCGCACAACCGCCGAGCAGCGCGAGCGCTGCGAGCGCCGGGCACGCGCCACGTAGTCGATGAGTGGTCATGGCTGGCTCCCGTGATGCCCGGTGTGATCCATTCCCCCGTGTGCGGAATGGTCCATGCCCGCATGTCCGGAATGATCCATCGCGCCGGGCATCGCGCGCGGGCTGACCGGGACAACCGCCAGAGTTCCGGTCGCAGCGGGAATATGACCGGCCGGCGCATTGACGCTGGCCGGATGTGCGCTGGTGAGCTCAGGCAGCGGCGGACTGGCGCAGCCCGATGCAATGATTGATATCAGGCCGCAACCGGCCACGGTCACGGCACGGGTGATGAGTCTCATGAGTGTGATATCCCGAGGTTGCACGACAATCGGCCGCACGCGCGAGAACGCCCGGCGTGCGAAACGTCAGCGATTTGCGGGTGAAATACCCGCTCGGGGATCAGGCCTGGGGTGGACGGTCCAGCCGCGGGCGTTCGGGTGCGGGATGCATGGCACTCAGATACACGGCTTGCGCAACAGCCGCCGCAAGTGCGGGAATGTCCGTGACGAAGTTCTGCAACGCCGCGGCCATCGGCTGGCAACAGGCCCCGGAATCGCAATAACCGGAGTCATGCCGGGTGGTGTCGATGGCAGTGGAGTGACAGAAAGTCTGTGCACCGGATTGCGATGTCGCGGCTGCCGCATCGTGCAGACAGCCAAACGCGACACGCACGGGTGACATTGCCACCAGCAGGCTGATCAGGACGCTTGCGATGCGTGAGGCTGTACGGCGCATTGAATGTCGGCGAGAAGTATTCAGTCGTTGATCCGGCCGATGGCACAGCTCACGAACGAACGGGCCTTCGCGCCCGCGCTGGACAGGCCCTTGACCGATCCGGCCAATGGATAACCCAGACGCGCGAGCGTGGCCACGGCCTGTTCGCGCGCGTCTTCTTCGGCGTCGACACGCACGATCTGGTTGTCGATGTCCACGTCCACGCCGCGCACGCGGTCGTCTTCACCGACCGCCTTGCGGATGGTGTTCGCACAGCCGGCACATTTGATGTTTTCGACCTGTAGTTCAAGCATGGTCCTGGTCCTCCGTACGGATTTCTCCGCCGAGTCGCGTCAAAATCGGGCACGGCCCTGAATTCGATGCCGCGCAGCGATCAATCAGAGCGCCGAGTTCAGCGCGCAGGGCTTCGAGCTCGGAAAGCCGCGCATCGATATCCGCCAGTTTCATCCGTGCCAGCGCCCGCACGTCCGCGCGTACGTCACCAGATGCCGCGCGAAGCTCGAGCAGCGCGCCGATCTCAGCGAGCGTGAAGTCCATCGCCTGGGCACGCCGGATGAAGCGCAGCCGCGCGAGGTCGCCCGGCGCATATCGCCTCTGACCGCCGCCGGAGCGTGCCGTGCGCGGCACCAGCCCGATACGCTCGTAATAGCGCAGGGTGTCGGCCGCAACGCCCAGTTCGCGGCTGGCCTGGCCGATGGAAAGCGGCGCGGAGATCGATGCGGCCGACTGCATGCATACAGCATAGAACCTGGAGCCGGCTCCAAGTCAATGGGGCATTCCGACAACGCATCGATCGGACAGGACCGGGACCGCCACCACACCGCGCCCGTGAGACCGCCAGTGGACCACCGGAGTTCACCGCCGGGCAGCCTGCGGCAGCCCGCCGGTTGACAACTTCTTGGAAAACAACGACATTGGCACGCAGTCTCGACGGAGACGAACGACCGTAGATGCTCCGATTCAGCGCCGGATTTCGATGGCTGGCTTGGCTCCTGGTTTTTCTGGGTTCGCCCCTGCACGCGACCACGATCACCGCGACCTACAACGGCACCATTGCCGGCGGGCAGGTCCAGCGCATCATTTCCGACAGCACCACCGGCAGCACGGGCTGGACGAATCTGGGCGCGGGCCTGTTCAGCATGACCGTAACCGGCGGTGACTTCGCCGGCGACCTCCTGCCGAGTGGCAGCGCAAATTTCCTCGCGTTCTGTGTCGAACCCCAGCAGGGTGTTTCGACCGGGCAGACCTACACCTGGGAAGTCCTGGGTGTGTCCAGCGGCGCGAACAACATCGGCGGCATGGGCGCGGTGCGCGCGGGATACGTCGGCGAATTGCTCGGTGGCGTCTACCCGGTCTTTGGCGCGACCACCCTGACCAACCAGCAGGCGCTGGCGATTCAGATCGCGATCTGGGAGATCGTCCGCGAAACCGTAACCGCTGGCGGCTTTGTCGTGGCCAATGGTGCGCCAGGCGCCGGCAACACGCGGTTTCGCAGCGAGAGCGTGGCGGGCGCCATCGCGCTGGCGCAGAGCTGGCTCGACCTGTACGTCAACGATCTGGTCACCGGCCCACAGGCGACGGGCCTGTATTCCCTGGTGAACGCCACCCAGCAGGACCTGATCGCCCAGATTCAGCTGATCCCGGCACCGACCAGCGAACTCCTGCTCGCCGCCGGCCTGCTGGCGTTCGCAAGCCGGCGCAGGTTGCAAGCCGACTCCAAGCGCTGAATTCGTGTCGAAAAGGGCCCATCGAGGGCCGTTTCGTTTTCCCAAGCAGGAAAGCCACGTCCAATCGAGCAAAACCCATCGCCCGGTAGACACCCCCGTCCCCGGCGAGGTTTCCTGACACCGATCTCCGCGCCGCGATAGCGACACTTTCGACCCCCGACGGGCCAGATGGCCGACACCTGCAGCATTGCCCGGTGCACTCCGGCACCCCGGAGTTGCGCAAACTAACCCGACGCGGGCTTGCGCGGCGGGCGCCGGGGCGGCGGACGGTCGGTTTCGAGCGCCTCGTCGAGTTCGGTTTCCAGGTCCGCATCGGCGGCCTCCGGGCGGCGCTGATGCGCCCCACCCTTGCGCAGGATCGGCGCGCGGGCAACGGGATTGCGGGGACGGATTTTCGGTGACTTGGCCATGTGAAACGTTGCCAGGTGCCAACAAGATCGAGACCCGAAACAGTCTCCCACGGCCACGGCGTCAGCGCCACGCCGCTCCGCGGTTGAACCATCGCTGCGAGCGCCCATCTAAGCCCTCGTTGCCAGTGCGGGCCACGGGGCCTAAACTGACAGCGACTGGGGGCGACCTGGCTTCGACGGGGGTCGCGAAACCTCAGGTGCATGCCGAGGCGCGGAGGACCTCGTAAATCCAGCCGCAAAATCTTAGTTGCCAACGACGACAACTACGCACTCGCCGCTTAATACCCGGTAGGGTGCCGTCTGACCGCAGCCGTGTCTGTGCGTGCGGATTCCAGGCGTCATACCTCACAGAATCGCGCCGAGGCTCGCCTGGGGCCGGAGCGTTAAAACCTTACCGGGCTCGCCGCGCGTCTTCCCTGTCCGTCGGGTAGCGCGCGGTTAAAACAATAGGCGGAATAAGCATGTAGAGCTTGGGACGTAGGGCTTTCGGACGCGGGTTCGATTCCCGCCGCCTCCACCAAACGCCTTGATTGAAGCCGCCGGAAGGCGGCTTGAATTGCCGTTTCCAAAGAACCCGGTCTAGTCAATCCAGCCGGTGTTGTCCAGAAATCCGCCACCACGGCTGTAGCCGCTGACGCTCAGTACGCCCAGAAGGAAAAACACGGCCAGACAGGCCAGAGCGGCCCAAAGCCAACCCGCGATCAACCAGACAACGATCCACACGCCGCCGAAGATGACGGCGAGCAAAGCGATTGCGGCGATGGTGTACGGATCGTGAATGTCCATGTTCGCATTCTAGCCGCTCGGGCAATAAGGCGACGGTACGACGCACAGTCGTGCCCAACCCGAACCAAGGTGCCCTTCCCGGAAAGACGGCTCAGGCGGCAGCCCGGCACGCAGCCATGCGACCGGGCTGCTGCGGCTATCGTCTACGCTGCCTGCGACCCATCAGCATCAGCAGGCATGCGAATTGCCCGATCAATAGCGCCAAGCCGGCAAGGGACATGGTTGGAATCGGGCGCGCCTGGACGATCGGCCCGACCGGGTCTTCGATCTGGCCGTTCACCGTCCCGTCTCCATCGAACGGTCCGCCGTCCGTCACGGAGTAATGGATGACGGTCTTGTCTCCGCCCTGATCGACGTCACCGATCACCTGCCACTCACCGGCGACGTGATTGAACTTAACCGCTCCGCCGATAGCGACGTTCTGCGGCGCAAGGTACAGGCTCACTTGCAGTTCGGTCTGATCCACGGCCAGATCGGCCGTGAAGCTGATGAAGTTGCACGGGTAATAGCCCGGCGGCGCATCCGCCGGAACCGCTTCGGTGGCAACGTCGCGATGGCCCTCGCCGTCTGACTCGATTGTCCACCAGCAGCCGCTGGCGAGGTCCTGAATCGAGCTGACATTGCCCTGAAGTACGTCGCGAATGCCGTCGTTGTTGCCATCGCCCTGAGCGGAGCCGTTGTAACCAGGCACGCTGTCTTCGATCGCGGCAGCGATGCCGTCCGCGTCATCCACGGTATTCGTGAAGGTACAGGTTACCGTTTCGCCTTCCTCGAGGTTGATACTGGCTGATCGCGCGCCGATGTCGCCGCTACTGTTTCCATCGTCACAACTGATCGCCGTAAGCTCGAACGATGGTGCGGGATCGGTTTCGGTCACGACATGGTTTCCGGGTGGCAGGCCGTTCATGACGATCCGCTGCCCATGACCGATGTTGCCGCTGACCGCACCGGTGAACTCAAAGGCTCCGGGCTCTCCGGCGGGATCCGTCACTTTGCGAATGATGATGTTGCCCGGAGTGAACAGGCTCAGGCCGATGATGACCGGGTCGTGATCGGAGACGCGATACGGGTCCGGCGCAAACAGGGTGTTCGTGCCGGGCTTGACCTCGAAGCTCGCTTCTCCTGTGTCGAGGACCTTGTCGTTGTAGTCCAGCAGACTCGACTCGTCGGCATTGATGTGCCATTGGGTCACTCCAGTGACCTGTGCCGCCAGTGGTCCATTGGCAAGGGCGTGGTCCGGATAGCCCCACTGTCCGCCGATGACAAAACTATAGGCATTGGCTCCAAGGAACTGGTCAATCAGATTCACAAAGTCATCGCTGTTGCCGGAAACGTCATCGGCCCCTTCCAGGATCGCGGCAACGGGATCCTCCATCGCAAACGCGTTGAGGTCCCCCAGAATCACAAAGTCCGGGTCGCCGCTGCCCGTGGGATCCGTGGCCAGCCAGTCGACCAGGGCCTCGGCGGCCCCGGTACGCGTTCCATTGCAATTGCCCTGGCCATCGTTGGCGTCGAAATCGCCGACATCGTCACAGGCCGAGCCTCTGGACTTGAAGTGGTTGATTGCGGCAGTGAATTTTTCTCCAAAGCTGTCGTTGGCGACATCGACCACTTCAAATGTCTGCGCCAGCGTCGGACGGTTCCGGAAGTCGTCAAAACGGGCGTCCACCCCGGTGTCGAGAACTGCCGCGGCGCCCGACAGGCCAACCACGGCAGGCTTGTAGATGAAACCGACCTTGATGGCATCGTCTCCGATGAAGCCGGTGTCGACATAGTCGTAGGTTCCGGCGCCGGCAATCGCATTCAGCGCATCGACAATCGCCTGCAAGGATGCCGTTTCATTGTTTTCGATCTCGACCAGACCGACGACATCAGCGTCCATGGCGAGCAGCGCGCTGGTCAGTTTCTGCGTCTGGCGCGTCAGCTCGGCCGCGCTGTCGGCACCGCGGCAATCCAGTGTGAGACCGGGACCGCAATCCCCGATGCTGTTGCTGGCGGTGGCATCGATGGTGCTGAAGTAGTTCAGCAGGTTCAGCGCGGCGAGCTTGATGTCCCCGCCCACGTCCGTTGGTGTCGCCTGGCGGGCGTTGTCCGCATTGAAGCTCACCGGGCTGCTGAGCTGCGGACGGATTCGCCACGCATCCGTGCCGCCAAGGCCGGCCCAGGACCAGTGCATGACGCCGGTCAGGTTGCCCACCGTGTAACCGCCACGGATGAAGTTGTCCACCGCGAAGCCAGCGGGTTGCGGATGGAAAACGTTGTCCGGCTGGTTCTGGACGTCATTGGTATCGTCCAGAATGATCCGTCGCTTCGCGATATCCGCCAGATGATCTGCATAACCCGCGACATCCGGTGCATTCTGATCGGTGAAGTGGCGCAGCTTCCCGTCCTCGGAGAGCACGATCTGCCCGTAGCGGGCCAGCTCGAAGAGTTCGGTCACGGTCAGCTGAACATCGAACGTCACCAGCATGCCTTCGACATTTTCAAACGTTCCCGCCTGATCCGTTCCGGCCGCGGCAGGCAACGAGACCGTGGTGGCCGTGATCAGCCCCAGGTTGTCTCCGGCGTCGGTGACGACAACATTGGCGCCAGCGCCGGAAACGTCGATCTGGCTCATGCCGAAGAACTCTTCCTGAATGCCGGTCACCTCAACGATCTGCCCCTCGCTGACGGGGAAGGTGCCGCAGGCGCCACCGCAATAGACGAAGATGCCTTCGGAGGTGGCGGGATCGGCGTCGGCATCGGCGTCCTCTTCCTGGACAAAGAAGCCATCCAGCTCGTCGGTCTCCTGGTAGTCGCCGATCACCACGCCTTCAATCATCACGGCGGTCCCCGGGCTGGTTACACCCGCGCCCGAACCCTGCACCTCGTGAATCCTGAGCGCCGGAACCACCACGGGCGTTCCCGGCGAGCCGATGTCGGTTCCACTATTACCGCCAGCGGCAGCGGCGGTGTAGGCATCGAAGACCGGTGTGTTGGCACCGTCCGTGCTCAGCGCCCAATTGGCGCCATTGTTGTTATCGGCGGCGAGACCGGTCAGGTAGATGGAGCCCGCGCCGTCATCGACGGGCCATGGCGCTTCATCGTCATAGACGACCTGCTCGATCACATTGGCCTGGAGTTCATTGTCGCCGCTGTAGCTGGCAAAGCTGTTCCAGATGCCGATGGTGTCACCGGCATTGTTCAATGACATGGCGGACCAGTTGGTCACGGCGATCAGATTGACCGTGCCCCAGGCCGCCTGGAAGTTCGCCGCGCTGACGTCGTCGGCATTGTAGAGAACCGCCGACTCGCCGGCAGCCACCGAACCGCTGGCGATGTTCGCGCCCAGATGAGCCACTCCATTGTTGTCATCAACGACATAGCCGGCCAGATCAGCTGTGGAACCACCGGCGTTGTAGATCTCGATCCATTCCCAGTTGTCTTCCGCGCTGGCCGGGTTGTACATGATCTCGGTGACGATGAGCTTCGGCGGCGACAGCCCGGGCGAGCCGATGTCGGTTCCACTGTTACCGCCAGCGGCAGCGGCGGTGTAGGCATCGAAGACCGGCGTGCTGGCACCGTCCGTGCTCAGCGCCCAATTGGCGCCATTGTTGTTGTCGGCGGCGAGACCGGTCAGGTAGATGGAGCCAGCACCATCATCGACGGGCCATGGCGCAGTGGTGCCATAGACCACCTGCTCAATGACATTGGCCTGGGTCACGCTGTCGCCGCTGTAGTTGGCAAAACTGTTCCAGATGCCAACGGTGTCACCGCTATTGTTCAGCGACATCGCGGACCAGTTGGTCACGGCGATCAGATTAACCGTGCCCCAGGCCGCCTGGAAGTTCGCCGCGCTGACGTCGTCGGCGTTGTAGAGAACCGCCGACTCGCCGGCGGCCACCGAACCGCTGGCGATGTTCGCGCCCAGATGAGCCACCCCGTTGTTGTCGTCAACGACATAGCCGGCCAGATCAACGGTCATGTCGCCGTTGTTATGAATTTCGATCCATTCCCAGTTGTCTTCGGAACTGGCCGGGTTGTACATGATCTCGGTGATGATGAGATTCCCGGCAGCCTGGGAACCAGTCCCGACAAGACCGAGCGTTGCCAGCAGCAACGAGCCAGTGACAGGGTGGAAATTTCGCATTGTCGTCTCGCTCTAGACTCTGAATCGAGATGGGGCTGACCCCGCGGGCGGCGAATTTGAACGCTCGCCCGCAGCCAACCAGGAAAGCTCTCGTCAATCCGTCCCAGACTGCCGGAGCCCCGAAACCCATGCAGTGTGATTTTTCGTTTTATCTCAATTTCAACGGCTTGCAGCGGTCGATAGTAGCGGAATGCCGCAGCCGGGCCCGCCGAATGCCGTGCGCGCCAGGGCTTCCCAGCCACGTGCATTCTGTTACAGAATGGCAGTTCTTGCGGGGGAATCTAAACAATATGAACGCACATGTCGATATTGCCGGCTTGGCGCCGAGGCGTCGGAACGCACTCGGCCGAACCGTTCTCGCACTGTTACTGTTGCTTGGAGCGGACCACGCCCTGGCCAGCGTCATGGAGATCGGGGGTGGTTTCAAGATCACCTATGACCTAGAACTGTTTTCCGAAACCCCCACCGGCGAAGACATTCACAGCGTCATCATCTTCGAGTGGAACGCCATCGAACGCAGCGCGGATTATCCCTTTGCAATCAACAGCTCCGGCCCAACCAGGCTGGAACATGTGATTTCTTTCGACCCGACCCATGCCTTCGTCATCGGCTATCTCGACGCCAAGCCCGGCGTCGGGGATGAGAAACGTCATCTGTTCACGCTGATCGACACAGGCTTCAGCGACGATCTGGTTGCCAACTTCCTCGGCGTGAAGTTCAGCATCCTGTTTGGACAGGGCGAACAGGACACAATCGACCTGCTCGACATTGCGACCGGTCCGGACGCCGTCGCCGCCGCGCTTGCGCTCGATCAGCTCTGGGGATTCGTTCAAGGTGCGGCCGCAGCGGCCGCATTTGATCCACGAGGCGGGTTTGCCGTGCATCACTGGTCCGCGACAACGCCACCGTTCGGCGGCTCCGTCCCGGCCCCGGGCGCCATTGCGCTGCTGACGCTGGGCGCGCTGGTCGCCTGCCGATCACGCAGCCGCAAGACAGACCGCCGGGTCTAACAGGTTGTTGAAAACGGCCCGGTCATGGCCTTTTCAACCTCGCAACCGAAAAGCGCGGTTTTCGGTTGCTCAATAGAATCGAACACTTGCGTGTTCGATTTTCGGGCGAGACGACCCCGTCTCGCGATATCGGGCTGCTAAAAGGGAAATTTCGACAGTCTTCCAATGCCGCCGGGCGCGCGCTGAGTCGCGGCGATTCGAACGGCGCCGATTCCGGTGAAGATCCAAGCGGCCGGACCCGCTTCGGACACTGCGCCCCTCAACGGCTACAAAAGCGCCCCCGGCCAACGATCGGGCCACCCGCGGGGCAACTGAGCTCGCAACACGCCCGGCGCGCGGCACCGCACGCGACGTGCCGGCTGATGCATAGACATATTTCGATGGTTCGGATCGAAACTATCAGTTTCCAATGAGGCGCGCGCACCGTATATAAAGGTGTCGTGTCAGAAGCAACCTGAAAGACACCTTGGGCAGCCGGCCCGCCCGTTCTCCCGACGGGCCGGCTGCCGGTTCGTTTTCGGCGGCTTCGCACGGACCGACGCCCCGCCTCCCGGCCCCCGAAAACGGGGCTGTTCACAGGCACCGGGCACGATGTGCAGATGATCTATAGGTCAGCGACGGTTCCATAGGTTATAGATTGATGTTGATGTCGGACACGCAAAATTGCAATTTCCGTTGCACGGGCGTTCCGATTAGAGTCCCTTTGCCGATCTGCGTATGGCCCCCGAACGGGGCACCGCAGAGCTCGGCTCTAACCGCCACAAGCGAAGGGGCTTGCCAATGCGACCTGATCAACACAGTGCCGGCGTTCATTCCGTTGCGGACTCGGTGCTCGAGACGATTGGATCATGTTTGAGACAGGGCTGTGTGATCTGCATAGAGCACACGCCCGTGATGGGCGCACGGTTCACGCCGTGGCGGAAGTGGGGGCAGGAATGTTGTTACAGCGGCGATGACCACAAGCTCGTGACCGAGCTTGACCGCTGCCTTGCCGCGCACCCCGACCATCACATACGACTGAATATCGAGGACTTCAGCTTCCACAGCCGCTTCTCGTTGGTCGTCCACAGCCCGCTCGCCGCCGCCGCCTAGACCCTCCCGTCTGCCCGGCCGGTTCCGGGCACAGGTACAACCAGCCAGCGACTCGATCGCCGCCATGGGCGGGGCCGTCATGCCCTGCCGTGATCCATGGCTGGCGTTGCGTGGTTAGCGTTGGTCCGTTGTTGGCCTGGGCCCCTGAACCGGATGATCAAGCTAAGAACCTACGTCTACATCGACTCGCTGCAGCCGCAGCTCGCCGCCTATATGGCGACGGTGTCGCGCGGGTTTCTGCCGGTGCCGGGCGATGCCTGCCTGTGGGTCGAGGTCTCGCCCGGCATGGCGATCCATCGGCTGACGGACATCGCACTCAAGGCGACCCGCGTGCATCTCTCGCAGCAGGTCGTCGAGCGGGCGTATGGCTCCATGGTCATCCACCAGCGCGACCAGAGCGACGTGCGTGAGGCAGGCCGCATCGTGCTGGCGAACATGCGGGCGAGCGCGCACGACCGCGAACGCTGCCGCATCGCCTGGCAGGAGGTCATCCGCGGCATGACGCCCGATCACGCCGTGCTGATCAATCGCCAGGACCGGCGCGGCTCCATGATCCTGCCCGGCCAGAGCATGTTCATCCTCGAGACCGAGCCGGCCGGCTACATCATCTATGCCGCGAACCAGGCGGAGAAGGCCGCGAACATCACCCTGGTCGATGTGCGCGCCGTGGGCGCGTTCGGGCGCCTGATCCTGTCCGGCCGCGAGGGCGATGTGGACGAGGCCGCGGCCGCCGCGATCGAGGCCGTCGAGAACCCCTCGACGACCTGACCCGCGCCGCCATGCACCGCCAGGACCTGCTCGATCTGCTCGACGCGCACCCGACCAGCTTCATGGAAGAGGCGGCCTACCTGTCCCGCGCCCGGGCGTTCGTGCAGGCGCACGAAGACTGTTTTCACCGCGATCTGTGGCCCGCGCATGTCACCGGCTCGGCCTGGGTCGTGAACCCGCGTCGCGACCGCGTGCTGCTGTTGCACCATCGCAAGCACGACCAGTGGTTTCAGCCCGGCGGTCATGCCGACGGTGATGCGGACATCCTGCGGGTGGCGCTGCGCGAAACCTCGGAAGAGACCGGCATGCAGCCGTCACACATCCGGCTGGTCGACACGGACATCTTTGACGTGGACATCCACACCATCCCGGGAAGCCACCTTGGCCCGCGGCACGAACACATCGACGTGCGTTTTCTGATCGAGATGGATGACGACCTGGAGATTCCCGGCAACGACGAATCGCACCAGATCCGCTGGGTGCCGCTGCATCAGGTCGCGCGGTTCAACAACAACCGCTCGACCCACCGCATGGTGGAAAAGACCCGCCGCATGCGCGGGCATTAGCCGCCGCAGGCTGTCCGCCGCAGTCGTCTATCGGCCCGTATAGACGACGCCCCCTAAATCGCGTGCGACCGACGCCACTCCCACCTCTCGAGGTTTCCAATTGGCCGGGCGGCTGCTACGCTCACCCGTACCTCGTGAATCGATCGCCCTCTAGAGACTTGCACGCCCATGGAGCGGCAAATACAACCAAGTTCGTTAGACCACCTAGCGCAGCTAGCGCGCAGCGAAACACTGGTCCAGCGGTCGTTCGCCATAGTTGGCTATCGGCGAAAGTTACGTATTGTCCTGATTATGCTGGCGGTCTTTGGTGCTGCAGTCGCCGCCACACCATTCATTGGAAGCCTGTTCCCATCGTCAAAAGCCCGCGCAGCATGGCACGCCGGAGGCACTCCACCGGTCCCCGAACTTCGCCCAGGCGAGGTAATGATTCGCCAATTTAAGGAGAGCAGACAAGACGATTTTCCGGATCGATCAGAGTTAACGCCCGGGCAACGCGACCTACTGATTCGGGACTACAACGGCAAGTACTACTCCTATCGACTGCCAACATGGGAAGGCGCGGTGCTGATGCCTCTAACGAGGTGGTGGCAGTGGGAGGGCGGCTGTAAAGACTTTGGGCCCTCGACCATGCGGGGGAAGCTAGCTCCGGAATCGTCAATTCAGTGCAATGATCCGGGCGGAGACTGGTTTCCGGCAAAAGATGTGAAGTGGTCTCTCGCGGGAAAGAGCCTGAAGCCACCTTTTCCTGACCTGCCAAGATTACGATGCCGACATGAACCTGACGGCGAGCTTACTTGTCGATGAGGCCAACCTCTAGGTCACACGAAATTGGGCGAAGCACGCGTCCTTGGGTGCTCTAGGTTTGCGAACCAGGAAGCAGCGCTTGCAATGAAAGTATTTGTTCTGGTAATCGTGCTTCCACGCGACGAGTCTTGAATGAGCTAGGAGATGCGAGCTCGTTGTCGAGTGAACACTCTACGAATCCACTTACGTCGCCTTCCTCAGACAGATTTCAAAGAGCGGAAAGCTTGATTTCACGGTAGTCAGTCATTGGCCCTTAGCCTTCTTACGCGGCGGTGCCGCGCTCTTTTTCATCGTCTTGAACAGGCCGCTGAGCTTCGGCCACAGGTTCTGCATGCGTTCGCGCATGTGTGGCTCGACTTCGAGCGCATACTCGAGGAAGGCCTTCGCGACCAACGAGAGTTCCTTGCCCTTGGGATGCACCAGGTACCACTGGCGCATGATGGGGAAGCCCTCGACATCCAGGATGGCGAGTGGTCCATCCGAGCCTTCCAGGGTCAGCGTGTGCAGTGACTGCACGGAAAGTCCGAGCCCGCCGACGATGGCATGCTTGATGGCCTCGTTGCTGCCGAGTTCCATGCGCACGTTCGGCCGCAGACCGATCGCATCGAACGCACGCAGTGTTGCGTCGCGCGTGCCGGAGCCCGGTTCGCGCAGGATGAACGGATGTTCGGACAGCCGCGCGAGTGGAATGTTTTTCTTGCCGACCAGCGGATGATCGCGCGGCGCCAGCACCACCATCGGGTTCGGGGCAAACGGATACATCTGGACATCGACCTGGTCGGTCGGCTGGCCGAGAATGTACAGATCGTCCTCGTTGGCGTTGATTCGCTCGAGGATGCGGTCACGGTTGGAGACCTTCAGCGCCACGTCGATGCCCGGATAGAGCTTGCAGAACTCGCCGAGGATTTCCGGTGCGAAATACTTTGCGGTGGTGATCACGCCAAGGCGCAGACGACCGCGCTTGATGCCCTTGAGATCGGCGATCTTCATCTCGAGATTCGCGAGCGTCTCGAAGATGCGCCGGCAGGATTCGTAGAGTTCCAGCCCCGCCTCGGTCGGCCGCACGTTGCGCCCAACGTGTTCGAACAGCGGCAGCCCCATGGAATCGGCCAGCTTCTTGATCTGCATGGAGACCGTCGGCTGCGTAAGAAACAATTCCTCAGCGGCGCGCGTGAAGCTGCCCAGACGCACGATCGCCTCGAATACCTGCAACTGGCGCAGCGTTGCGTAGCGGATCAGGTAGTCCGGCATCGCGGCCGGCGGTGTGTAGGTCTGTTCGCTATACGGTGGCATGGTGGTCGCTATCGTGTTGTGGGTCTCGCGTGACGGCGCTTGGGCGACTGGGTTCTCCCCGGCCGCCTGCTCAGGTCCACTGGCCGATCAATCCGGCCAGATGCGACCGCGCGACTGGAACGGATCGGTCGAGGCCTGCTGCGTGACGGCGGCTATCGCCGAAGCGGCGTCGCCGTTGCCGGCACTCGTGCGGCGTCGCGGCGCACGCTTCGCCGGCCCTGATGCGGCAGCGCTCGCGGCCGGCTTGGCCGCTGCGTCCGTGGGCTTCGCCGCATTCGCCTTGGTGCGGCGGATGGACGCCACGAGCTTGTCGCCGGTCTTGTCTGTTGTCGTCATGTTGCGACTACCTCCTCGATGAGTTCGTTGATCTCGTCGGCAGCGGCCTTGCCACGGCTGCCGATCTCCACGACGGAGCGGCCTTCGAGCACACTGCTGCGATAGACGGCGCGACGGCGGATCGCGGTCTGCGCCGCCGGCAGACCCAGCTCGGCCAGCGCCTGATGCATGAGTCTTGAGAGTCTGGTTCTGGGTTCGAGCTGGTTGATGACCAGCACCGCGCGCAGCCCCGGATTGACGCGCCGCGCCTCGGTCACCTTGTCCTCGATGTGCACCGTGGCCCAGAGATCCAGCGGCGAGGGCTGCACCGGTACCAGCGCGAGATCGCAGACCTGGAGTGCCTGCGCGGTCTGTTCGGCATGTACCGATGGCGGACAGTCCACCACCACATAGCGATGCTGGCTGCGTGTGCGCCGAACCGCGCCGGCGACATCGTCCGTCGCGTCCATCACCGCCACCGCATCATCGCGGTCGGCCAGTGTGCGCCATTGTAGTGATGATCGCTGCGGATCGGCGTCGAGGATGACCGTCGGCGCCCGCGTGGCGAGACCGGCCGCGAGGTTGATGCACAGCGTCGTCTTGCCGGCACCGCCCTTGTTTCCGACCAGTGCGACGACGGCCATGGCAATCGATCAGCCCGAAGTGGCCGCTGGGCAGTGTTCGTCGAGCAGCACCGCAAATCTGCGCTGACGCTCATTGAGCTCCGTGCTGCCTTCGTCGCAGTGGATCGTGATGTTCACGTAGTCGCGGCCAAAACCCATGTCCGGGTACAGACCCTCACGCTCCGAAACCTCGGCCGCGCAATCGAGAAAATCACGCAGCGCCGAATAGTTCGGAAACTGATAGCGGCGTTCGAGACGCGCGGGACGCGAACGCTCCTGCCAGGCCTCTTTCATCAGCGGCTCTTCATGCAATCAGCGACGATGTGCCGCCCGGGTGGACGGTTCGGCATGCGGGGTTTCCAGCTCCTGGATCCACTGCACGAGTTCCCGGGCGTGGGCCTGCTCTTCCTCGAGCAGTGCCTGAAAGAATACACGATCGTCGTGACTGCCGATCCGCGCACCATGCCGGGCCGCGTCGGCATACAGCCCGACTAGCTCGTTCTCGAAGTCGAGGTCCTGCCGGAGCAGGCCCAGCAGGTCTGCGACGGGCTTGACCGGCCGAAGCTGCGAGGCGTTGGGTGCGACCCCGAGGGCCAGCATGCGGGCGATGATCCGCTCCGCATGCCCCAGCTCCTCGAGTGATTCGTCACGCAGCCGCTTCGCGACTTCGTCCAGCCCCCAGGTCGCGGCCAGCCGCGACTGGGTGCTGTACATCTGCACCGCCGAGAGTTCCAGGCTGAGACCGCGTCCCAGATAGCCGAGAACCTTGGTGTCGGGCGGCGATGCCGGCATCCGTTCGCTCTGACGAAACCGTCAGGGCTCAGGCGGCCCGGGCCGACGAAGCGACGCCGCCGGTCGGCAGAACCGGTTCGACCTCGCGGTGCGGACGCGCAATGATGTGCGCCGCGACCAGACCGTCACCCACGCGCTCACAGGCATCGGCGCCGGCACGGACCGCCGCGTTGACGGCACCGGTCTCACCGCGCACCAGCACGGTGACATAACCACCGCCGACGAATTCACGACCGATCAGTCGCACTTCGGCGGCCTTGGTCATTGCGTCCGCAGCTTCAATCGCCGGAACCAGACCGCGGGTCTCGATCATGCCGAGCGCAATACCGTAATTTTCGCTAGCCATCGTCTTATCTCCGATAGTAAAGGAGTCAATCGTTACCAATGAGCGTGTGTGCGGCCGGTTACGGCTTGGCAAGCACCGGCTCCACCTCGCGGTGCGGACGCGCAATGATGTGCGCCGCGACCAGACCATCGCCGACGCGCTCACAGGCATCCGCGCCTGCACGCACGGCAGCGTTCACCGCACCCGTCTCGCCGCGCACCATCACGGTGACGTAGCCGCCACCAACGAACTCGCGGCTGATGAGACGAACCTCCGCCGCCTTGGTCATGGCGTCGGCGGCCTCGATGGCGGGCACCAGCCCGCGCGTCTCGATCATGCCCAGTGCGATACCGTAGTTTTCAGTTGCCATCTTCGTGTCTCCTAGTGAACTTGAGTTGTGATCATCAAACGTTCGTCGGGACCTGCGTCGTCGCGCCCGCCGAGCCCGGTTGTTCGTCCCAGTAGTCGATGATTCCGCCGATCGTCAGATCAGTGAGAATCCCGAAATCACCGGCCGCGTAACGCGCCGCAGAACCACTGACCGTGAAGACGTAGTTGCCCGGGCGCGCACCGATCGTGTCCACGGCCACCTGCTGCTTGCCGCTCGAGTTGCGCAGCACGCGCAGGCTGATGTGCTTGAGCCCGTCCACACGGCTGGTCGTGACCAGCGGCGATTCGACCTGAAAGATTTCCATCACGACGCCCCGGCCTGGCCCCCGCCCTGTTCGGGCGGCCAGTAATCGATGATGCCGACGATAGTCAGATCACTGGGATATTCCTTGCTCCCGGCCGCTTCGCGCGCAGCGGAACTGCCGACGCAGATCACCCAGTCGCCGGGTATGCAGCCGACCGAATCCACAGCGACCTGCAGCGTCGAGCCGTCGCGAACCACCTGCAGGTGCTTGTGTTCGAGACCCGTGATGCGATTGGTTGCGACCAGCGGTCGTTCCACCTGACAGATTTTCATCAGTGCGCCCCCGCCTTGGTGTCCGTGTTCACGGTGCATTCCAGAAGTTCGATCGGCGCGTCCGAGTTGCAGTCGCGCGCGACCTGCATGACATGCAGAAGGCCGCGATCGAACAGATCCGCATAACGCGCCTTGATCGCACCGGTCACGCGCTGGCAGTGCTGCACGGCACGTTCGCGCGCGCCAGGCACCTGGCCGTGGTAGTCGAACCGCACCACGACGGGCGCGGGCAACCCATGGCGGATGTTCAGACCCGTGAAGATCTTGATGCCGACATCGAGGTCCTGGGTGGCTTCCTCGACGGTGTTGAGGTACGCGAAATACATGAGATTGCGGAGCTGGATCTCCTCGAACCCCACGCCCGCGCCAATGAAGCGCTCGGCGTGGCCGATGTCCGCGTAGTGTTCACCGTGGTAGTCGCGTACATAGGCGATCTGCGAGAAGTTGTTCTCGATCAGGCGCTCGATCAGGCGCGCGGTGCCCTGCACCACGCCCGGCGAGGCCTGGCGGATCGCATCCTGGATGTCATGTCTCGCGCGATCGGCGTCCGAACGTGCACTGACATCGAACAGCTCCAGCGCATCGACGAAGCGGTGCAGATCGATGTCGCCATCGGCATCCGGCACGTGCACGCGAATGGCATCGGTGTCGGTGTCCACACCGATCAGCAGCAGATCGATCGACGCGCCGCAGCAGAAGCTGTTCTCGATCGCGGTCTGGAATCCGATCAGTCGCTCGAGACCGGCGGCTGCGGCCTTTGCGGTATCCGAACCGTGCGCGGCACAGCCTTCGTGCGCCGGATCGACCGAGCTGAAGTGATACGCAACGAGTTTCAGATAGCGCGTCGGCGCATCGGCGGTGTTCGGCCGCCCTTCGCGGAAGCGCAGCATCTCGGTCTCGACCCATTTCTGGATGCTGTCCTCGATGTCGAACATCGCGCCGGCATACGACTTGCGACGCACCGCGCGATGCGGCAGACGCAGCACGTAGCGGATCACATGCGCGAGACGACCGTCCGCGCACGGCGAGATGTCCAGCGTGTGGAAGCCGCAGGTCTGCAGGAAGCCATCAAAGCTCGTCGCATCGTCTGCGGCCAGCGGATCGTTGGCAAAGAACTCGTCACAGAATCGGCGGTAGGTCGCGAACGTGCACCATGCATACAGCCGACGCATGTCGAGCTGCTCGACCCAGGCATCGGCGAGGATGTCCTGCGGCAGTTCGAAACCGAGTTCGCGACGCGCGATCGCCTGCGCCAGATCCTCGAACTCGCGCTCGTGTTGCAGGGCCGAGACCTTGCGCAGCACCGGCACGATGTCGTCGAACGCGGTCTTTACGCCCTGTTCGTAGTCATGCAGGCGGGTGTTCTCGCCGCTGCGCACCAGCGCATGACCACGCACGGGCCTGGCCCGGCCGGGCCGGGCGGTCTGCCGGCGCTCCGCAGGTACGGCCCCGGCGACGACCGGTCCTGGCGTCGTGAGGCCAACCGCACCCGGCCGCCGCAACGGCGCGGGGCCGATGACGTTCTCCGGAGATTGGCGGTGCATGCGTTGCATGGTCGATTACGGGTTCTGTGTTCGTGATTCGGTTAGCCGCGCGCGCCACCCGAATAGGTGATCAGCGCGCCCTTTTCGGTGTTGCCACTGCCGCCGGTCACCTTGCTGACCGGGTTCGGCACGTCGTCCGGGCGACCATGCGCCATGGCCGCGGCCATGGACATCGCCGGGCCGCGGCGGCTCGGGTTGCGGGCCAGGGCGGACCTGCCCTCGGTGCCGGTCACGCGGTCGCCACGGGCCCAGTCGTCGCCGGTGATCTTCGAGCCCGCATCCTGACCTTCGCCGGTGATGCGCGATTTCACGCGTCCGTCGATCATCGGCGCCTCGGCCGGCGCCGCTTCGCGGCGGGTCTGACGATGGCCAAAGCGCGCCTCTTCGGTGCCGGTCACCTTGCCGGGTGCCATGCCGAACGGGCCGGTGATCGCCCCGCCCTCGTACACCGAGCCGGTCACGCCGGAGACGATCTGCGGCGGTGTCGCGGCATGCGAAGGCGATTCGACGCTGAACGCGCCCCACGGGGTGGAACCCATGGCCTGCGGGAAATCCGGGCTGCCCGGTTCCGCGGCGCTGGCCGGACAAGCGGCGGCGACCTGGTCGGAGCCCACGTACGGCGTGCCGGTCACAGGTTCGCAGGCGCCCTTGTGATCGCCGGTCATCTTGCCGAGGACCGACGGTTGCAGGCCGGTCATCACGGAACCGAAGCGACGCTTGCTGTCCTGCATGCGCGCCGCGGCGGCCTTCGCCTTGTCCGGTTCGCAGAATGCGCCGTATTGCTCGGCACCCGCATACGGCGTGCCGGTGATGGCCTTGCAGGTGCCGGGTTCGTCACCCGTCACGCGCTCGCCACGTCCGGTCATGGTGCCGGTGACACGCTCGCCATTCGGCGTGGCCGACACGCCCACCTTGCGGTCCTTCGGCGCCGGCGTGGACGCACAGAAGGAGCCGAACTGTTCCTGGCCAATGTAGTCATCGCCGGTGACGTTGCGGCAGCTGCCGGCCTCGTCGCCGGTCATGCGCTCGCGACGCCCGACCATCGTGCCGGTCACGGCGCCGCCGCGCAGGGTCTTGCTGGTGCCGACCTTGTTCGGGGCGCGGTCGTCGCCGAGCTGCATGTACTGCGTGCCGGTCAGCGCGCGGTCGGCACCGACCTCGTCGCCGGTGACCTTGCTCGAACGGCCGACATTGTTGCCGGTCACGGACTTGCCACCGCGTGTCTCGGCGCTGGTGATCTTGGACGGGCCAGCTGCGGCCTTCGTGCCGCAGAACGCCTCGCCCTGCCCGGCGCCGACGTATTCGGTACCCGTGACCTTCTTGCAGGTGCCGGGCTCGTCGCCGGTCACGCGATTGCTGCGACCGACCTTGTTGCCGGTCACGGTATTGCCGCGCGAAGTCGCGCTGGCGCCGACCCGGTTGAAGCCCTTTTTCGGCTCGGTCTGACAGAAATCGCGGAAGATGTCCGCGCCCATGTATTCGGTGCCGGTCACGGCACGACAGGTGCTCGCCTCATCGCCGGTCACATCGCGGCTGCGACCCACCATCGTGCCGGTCACGGTCTGGCCGCGGGTGGTCTGGCTGGCGCCGACCTTCCACGGTGCGTCCTGCGCAGCCGCCTGGGTCCGAGACTCGGGTGCCGGACGCACACGCCCGGTCGGTGCAGACTTTTTCTGGCCCGCCCCGCCGCGTTTGCTGCGTGCCTCACGCAGGGCCTTGGACAGCTCGCGGCTGGTCAGATCGGGATTGCCGGCACGTGCCGTCTGCGCGGTCGTTATGCCCGAGGTACTCAGGCCCGCCTTGCCGCGCCCGGACTGGGCACGACGCCGCGCCATGGACGCCGCTCGGCCCGGATCCTTACTGCCGTTACCGCGCGAGGCGGAACGGGTTTTCGTACGGCCGTTGAGCCTGGCCGAGGATTCGGTCCGCGTCGCGGCCTGGTCACCGCAATCGCCGGCACCGTTGCAGCCGCAGCCACAATCGCCGTCCTGCTTGCGCGGCGCTTCGGCCGGCGCGGGTTGCGATGCGGCCTTGGTCTGCGCACGTGATCCCTCGCGAATACGATCCTGACTGGACACGGCCAGCTTGCCGCGGCTCGACATCGCCTTGCGACGGGCCAGTGCCGCCGCGCGGCTGGAGCCCGAGTCACTGCCGCCCGCGCGGCTCGGCGCCGATGACGAAGTAGCGGCACTCGCCACGCGGACCAGCGCGGCGCCGGAACCACTCATGGAGTCCGCACGCGTACGTTCCGGCGCAGACGACTTCTCGGCCGTCTTGCCGGCGCTGGACAGGGCCTTGCGCCGGGCCAATGCCAACGCGCGTCCGCTTTGTCCCTGGGCACCGCTTTGCTGTGTCATGTGTTCACTCGCCTGGATCGTTTGAGTCACCGGTCGGCACGGTCAGGACGCGCCTGACCGCTGCCACCATTTGCTGTCGCTCCGCCGCTGATTACCCGCGGCCTTCGTAGACCACGAACGCGACACCCTGGCTCTGGGTGTAGTTGTCGTAGCCCAGCAACCGGATGTGGTGGTCCGGATAGGCGCGGTGGCAGGATTCCAGCTCGGCAACGACGTTGCCGAGGTCCTTCTCGCCGAAAAACGGCAGCTTCCACATGGTCCAGTAGTGGTTGAACGAACGGCTCGGATGCTCGTGCTCGATCGCCGGCGTCCAGCCCTGCGCGATCAGGTATGCGATCTGATCGAGTACTTCATCCTGCGAGAGCTTCGGCAGAAAGCCAAAGGTTTCCAGCGTCTGCGCGGTCTGGAAATCACCCATCTGTGATTTAGGCATCGGTTAATCCTCGGTTAAACGTCTCGTTGACACGTGATGGTGGCGCTGCGTCGATCAGCCGACGTCGAGCTTGTCCACCGTGTCGAACTCGAACTTGATCTCTTTCCAGGTTTCCATCGCGATCGCCAGCTCAGGGCTGTTGCGCGCCGCCTCGGTGAGGATGTCGCGTGCTTCCTTCTCGATCTCGCGACCCTCGTTGCGGGCCTTGACGGAGGCCTCGAGCGCCACGCGGTTGGCCGCGGCACCGGCCGCGTTGCCCCACGGGTGACCCTGGGTGCCGCCACCGAACTGCAGGCAGGAGTCGTCGCCGAAGATCGTCACCAGCGCCGGCATGTGCCAGACGTGGATACCACCGGAGGCGACGGCGAACACGCCGGGCATCGAGCCCCAGTCCTGATCGAAGAACACGCCACGCGAGCGGTCTTCCGGCACGAACGATTCACGCAGCTGATCAACGAAACCGAGCGTCGACTGCCGGTCGCCTTCCAGCTTGCCAACCACGGTGCCGGTGTGCAGATGATCGCCGCCGGAAAGACGCAGACACTTCGCGAGCACGCGGAAGTGGATGCCGTGCTTCGGATGACGGTCGATGACCGCATGCATGGCGCGGTGGATGTGCAGCAGCATGCCGTTCTTGCGGCACCACTTCGCCAGACCGGTATTCGCGGTGAAACCGCCGGTCAGGAAGTCGTGCATGATGATCGGGCAACCGACCTCCTTCGCGAACTCGGCGCGCTCGTACATCTGTTCCGGGTCCGGCGCGGTGACGTTCAGGTAGTGACCCTTGCGCTCACCGGTCTCGACCTGCGCCTTCTGGATGGCCTCGCCGACGAACTCGAAACGATCGCGCCAGCGCATGAACGGCTGCGAGTTGATGTTCTCGTCGTCCTTGGTCAGGTCCAGACCGCCGCGCAGACATTCGTACACGGCACGGCCATAGTTCTTCGCCGACAGCCCCAGCTTCGGCTTGATGGTGCAGCCCAGCAGCGGACGGCCGTACTTGTTCAGCTTGTCGCGCTCCACCTGGATGCCGTTCGGCGGACCACCGCAGGTCTTGATGTAGGCAATCGGGAAGCGGATGTCTTCCAGACGCAGATGACGCAGGGCCTTGAAGCCAAACACGTTGCCGACCAGCGAGGTCAGCACGTTCACCACGGAGCCTTCCTCGAACAGGTCGATCGGGTACGCAACGAACGCATAGAACGACTCGTTGTCGCCCGGCACATCCTCGATGCGGTAGGCGCGTCCCTTGTAGTACTCGAGATCGGTCAGCAGTTCCGACCACACCGTCGACCAGGTGCCGGTCGAGGATTCGGCTGCCACCGCAGCGGCGACCTCTTCGCGCGGCACACCGGGCTGGCCGGTCACCTTGAAGCAGGCAAGCAGGTCCGTATCGAGCGGGACATAGTCCGGCGTCCAATACATTTCGCGGTACTCTTTTACGCCCGCGTCATACGCTTTCGATGCCATGGTCAACTCCTGGTTCGGTTGCTGGGGTGGCAGTGATGAACGAATCCGGTAGATGTGTAGATCAGCATAGGTAGATGATGGGCTATGGATCAAATAAATCCTATCTTCGATTCATATTGATTTTTATCTATGCATCGAGGGGTGGCTTACGGAGCCGCCGCTGGATGTCGACGGCCGAAATCGCAACGCCGGCTCGCGTTTGGACGCAGCAAATGGCCGCCCGCCAGGCGGCCGCGGAATATGCCGGAAGCCGCGCGCTCAGCCGCCGCGGAATTTCACCAGGCGTGTGACCTGGATATCCGAGATGAACACCACGCCGGAGTGTTCGTTGTAGAACGGCGCGAAGCCCTGCAGGATCGGGTTGACGAGTTCTTCGGGCACCGCCGCGATGATCATGATCAGGACGTCGTCCTCGTTGAACATCAGATGCCCTTCGTGAAAACCGTGGCTGCCCTTGCCGGACAGGTTGTTCACGATCGTGTAGCCCTTGACCCCGGCGCGGTCCAGCAGATCCGTGGCGAACCCGCGATGCTCGCCGCCGAGGATGATCTCGAGCTTCTTCAGCTGGCTGAAATTCAGGTTTTTCATGGGCTGGCTGACTCCTGTGTGACAGCGACGTCGGCGGCGATTGCGGCTGCGTCAGCACCCGTGCACTGGCGCCAGCCGGCGTCCTCGTAGAGATGAACGATGGAGGTTTCGGGGTCGGCGATCAGCAGACGAATCCAGCCGTTGCGCACCAGACGCTTGATCACGGCAACACCCTCGACCGCCTTCAGGGCGTGTTCGAACGGCGCCTCGATCACGGTGATCAGCCGCATCGGCTGGTGGAACGGCCTGCCCTGGTCCAGCACCGTCTGCGCCGGCAGGCCGGTGCGCAGATCGCTGAGGTTGCCGGTCATCACGCCGAAATGTCCGGCGACGTTGTGATAGACCTTGCTGCCACTGCCGAAACGCTCGTTGTCGACGGTGGAGAAGTAGTGCTCCATGTTGATCCACTGGCCGACGACCAGCGGACCGGTCAGGATGTTCTCCAGCAGGCGGCGCTTGCGATCGACGCGATAGTCGTACGAGTGCAGAAATGCACGGCCGTCGAGCGTCTTGTGCTGGGTAAGCACCCGCGGCCCGATGATAAAATAGGCGTTGCGCGACAGGCCCCACTCCGGGCGCACCTGCGACCAGTCCATGGCGTTGCGCCGCGCGCTGCGGTAGGCACTGGCGGGGTCGAGACCACGCGCGTTCCGGTCGAGACTGGGCAGGCGTTCCTGCGCGCACAGGCGCGACGCCGAGGTCAGTCCGTTGCGCAGACGATCGAGATACATCAGGTGCGATGGCGGCAACAGCTCCAGATCGTGCAGCGCGATTTCATCGGTCGTCGTGTTGTGCAGGCCCGGCACGAACCATGCATCGTCCGGAATGTCGATCCCCTTCTCGCGCAGGCGACGGCGCACCTCGGGCTTGTTCGCCATCTGCGCAAGCACGCGCGCGCTGACCAGGCCATGACTGCCACCGCACGCACCGCAATCCAGCGCGGACTCGTAGGGGTTGTTCTCGGAACTGCTGCCGTGCCCGACCAGCAAGATGAAACGCGAGAAATCGCTGGTCAGACCGATCGAGCGCAGTGCCTGTGTCACAAAGCCGACCTGTTCGTCGAGCGAAAACCCGATTCGCCCCAGACGTTCCAGTTGCAACTGCGCAAAGGCCTGGTTGATCCGGTAGCCCTCACGCAGCCGGTCGATGAATTTGTTCGTTCGTGCCTCATCCAGTTTCAGCGCCGCCTGACAGACCGGGCAACCCGGCTGATGGCCGAGGGCCGCCTCGCGCAGTTCACGAACCAGATCGTCGGTGATCTGCTCGGATGCGATGCCAAACTCCCGTTCCACCGCCTTTACGATCACGGCACGCTGCACCGCGCGAACGAACGAATCCGCCTGCTCGCGACTGAGCTTGTCGACGATGAGATGCGTCAGCGGCTTGCGCTCGTCGAGTCGCGAGCGCCAGCGCTGATAGCTCGTCGGCATCAGTGTCTTGCCGACCATGTCAAATCCGAACAGCAAACCGATGGCCTCCACCGTGACAAACGGCGCAAGCACGGATTCCTTGAGGTCGTGCATGGCCTTGCCGAGCGTGGAAAACGCCGCCGCGTCCTGCGCGCCGGCCGTGGTCATCTCGATGACCAGGTTCTTCGGGGTGAGCAGAACCGGACAGAGGTGGTTTTCACTGCCCTTGCCGAGTTCCATGAAACTCACGGGAACACCGAAGAATCCGGCGATTCCATAGGTTTCATAGTCACCAATGGACTCGAGTTTGCGGCGCAGGCGTTCGGAGCGCGTATCGATACAGAACGCCGCTTTCGCGAACGGCCGCTTGTCCCGCGGCTGCGGCAGGGTGAGCTCAATGCCGTTGAGCAGATCGTCGATGGCATGCGCCTCCATGGCCTGAAGCCAGATCATGCCCTCGTGGGCCTTGAAGGCATGCAGGGCGTCGGCCAGCGCACCAAACTGTTCAACCGACATGCCGCGAAGCTGGTCGGAGAAACCGGCGGATTGTGCGAACGCCTTCATGCTGCGCGCCTGGCGTTCCGCTTCGAAGCGTCGTTTGCGCGCACGGTATTGCGCGAACACCTGCGTGATACGGGCACGGTTACCGCGTGACAGCGCGTCTTCGAGTTGCTGCGCCATTTCGACGAACAGGCCACCGGAATGGAATTCACGGCGCAGATAGAATTCCCGCGGATTGGCCCTGAGCGACTCGCGCAGCGCGCCGACGGTCGTCGGCAGCCTGCCGTGTGCGTGCTTGCGCAGCAGGGTGAGCGAGAGCAACATCCGCACCGCAACATAGTCGACCAGGTCGCCCGGGTATTGCTGCTCCCAGTGATAGTTGGTGGCATCCGAACGCCAGCGTATGAAACCGGCCCAGCCATGCAGACGCGCGAGTTCCCGCGTGAGATACGGCTGCCAGTCGCTTTCGTGGACGCCAAGTTCGGTCAGCACCCGCGCAATGATGCTCTCGGAATCGGAATCGAATCCGTCCGGTGCGTCCGCTTGCAGCGTATCAAGCGTTCTCCGCACATCATTGCCGGCGACCGCCAGCCAGGCCTTGAAAAAGCCCATGCCGCGATCCGGCATGCACCAGATCGACTGCCCTTCGTCGAAGAAGTCGAGACAGGCGCGGATGACGCGTTCATCGAGTTCCGTACCGATGTCCGTACCATAGAGGCAGTCGACGACTTCGTAGACGGGCCGGGCGCGCAGCGATTCGCGTTCCAGCGCGCCGGCCAGCGCTTCATCGGTGATTTCAACCGCCTCCGGTGACGCAGCGCCGTTCAGCGCCGCATGCACGTCCGAGGCGTCGGCAAGCGCGGACTCTATCGCAACCGGCCGATCATGGTGCTCCAGCTCGGCGAGCAGCCAGTCGGCGAGATCAAACGGCAGATGGTCGCCCCGCGCGGCGGCAAAACCGCGGACTCCGGATTCCAGCGTCGCCCGGTCAACCTGGCCATCGGCGAGATAGCGACGGTAGACCGCGCGCGGAAGGAACCCCTGCGCATGGAACAGCCGCGCGCCCTGCTCGACCGCCTGACTGAACGGCAGATGCTCGAACCCGTGCAGCGGGTTGTGATGGATGAACGAGCGCATGGGCCAGAAAAACGGCACCGGTCTGCCCGCGACGTAGATCATGGCGCGAACGCGCAGCTTCTCGGCAAGTACCGGGCTCATGTGAACCGCCCCGCCGCAACAAGGCCGGCCGCCGCCACGGCGCCCAGGATCGCGAGTGAAGCCGTTGTGGCGACACGCCCGAGGTCGGTCGCCGGCTCACCGGACGCCGGCCCGACGACCATGCCACGGATCAGCTGACCACTCGCCCAGGCCCACAACATCCATACGAGCAGGATGGCCAGCGCGACACCCGGCAAGGTCGCGATTGCACCGGTTACGTTCATCAACATTGTGAAGAACGCCGGGAACAACGGTGTGCCGACTGCCGCCAGTATCGCAAGCACCAGAACGAGCGAGATGCGCGGCATGCTCATGGCAAGCCCGCCACACGCGCCCGCAAACGCCGCCCCGCAGGCCGCCACGAGCCGCGCTGTAATCCAGGCCAGCAACATGAACGGGATGCTCAGTCCCACGGCATGAATGTACGGCCACACATCAGCAGTGCCGAACATGACCGCCACCCACAGCAGCGACCAGGACGCGACCGCCATGAACGCGGTCCACAATGCCAGATCACGCAGTGCCACGGCCCTGAATCCGTACAGTGCCGCGGTGAACACGGCCCAGTACGCGACCCATTCCGGAGGCTCCGCGCCGGATTGCACCAGCACCAGCAGACCGATCTGTGGCCAGGCAAGCAACAGCGCCATGCGCACCCAGACATTGGCGATGCGGGCATAGACAAGGCTGAACAGCATGCTCGCCGGAAACAGCGGCAGGAACAGCGCGGCCGCAAGCAATGCGAACGTCGTCATGTCACGCCCACCGCAGCAGCACATTCAGGCGTTTCGCCAGACCGATCAGCGTGGACGACAGCCGGGCATAGAAGTTCTGCACGAAAAATTCGCGCGCGACCACGGTGTAGAAATGGCGCCATGCCGTACCCAGACGTCGCTGTCCGCGTACGCCGGACTGCTCGGTGTAATAGGTCACCAGCCAGCCCAGCACGACGACCAGCGTCATCAGGATGACGAGCGCATCGAACCAGACGAGGTCGATCCCCGCCGCGGCATAGATGCCCGAACGAAATGCCTCATCCGGATACAGAAACACATCGAATGCGTGGCTGATCAACGTGTAGCCGATGACCACGACCGTGAACGAAAACAGGATCAGCCCCATCAGCCGCCAGACGTTTTCCGTACGCATGCGATACGTGGAGAAGATCAGCTGCGCGCCCGTGACCCAGCCGAAGAACAGCAGCACGACGGCGCCCTGCTTCTGGAAAAAGTCGTTTGCGACCAGCCAGTGCGACAGCGCGAGAATCGTCAGCGGGACGACCAGCGTGACGCCCGCCATCAGCAGCCACGGCTGACGGCTTTTTGCCGGACGTCGCTCGACCACGAAGGTGTACAGATCGTCCTTGGGCACGCCGTCATCGTGACGCGCCTCGTTGATGACGCTGCCGGCGCCGAGAAACAGCGTGCCCTTGAACAGACCATGGGCGATGAGGTGGAAAACCGCGAGCGAAAACGCACCCACGCCGCATTCCATGATCATGAAACCCATCTGGCCCATGGTCGAGTAGCCCAGCGCCTTTTTGATGTCGTTCTGCGCGAGCATCAGCATCGAACCAATCACCGCGGTAACCAGGCCGACCACAAAGATCCAGTGCAAGACTCCATCCGTCGCCACGAACACCGGCGCGAAGCGATTGATGAGAAAGCCGCCGGCATTGACGATGCCGGCATGCATCAGCGCCGACACCGGCGTCGGCCCGCTCATGGAATACGGCAGCCAGGTGTGCAGCAGGAACTGCGCGGAACGCGCAAACGCCGATAATGCGACCAGGCCGCCCACGGTCTCGGCCAATGGCAGGTCAAACAGCGTCGTGGTTTCGGGCGCGGCAGCCAGCCGGGCAAAGATGTCGGGCAGCGACCAGGTGCCGAACGCCTGATACAGCAGCGCAGCGGCGGCCAGCAGCGGCAGATCGCCGAAGCGATAGGTCAGCAGCGTCCACGCGGCATAGCGATGCGCCGTGTGGCTGGTGACGTCATGGCCGAGCAGGAAGTACAGCAGCACGCCGATCAGGTGCCAGGCGATCAGCAGCGTGACCAGGTCCCCGGCGCTGACCATCAGCAGCAGCGCCGCGGTCATCAGATCGAGCAGCACGAAAAAGCGCGCGTAACCGCGCTCCTCGGCCATGTACCGGATCGAATACACGTGCACCAGCAGGCTGATGCCTGCAACGACGAACGCCATCAGGCTGCTGAGCGGATCGAACAGCAGCACACCCCATCCAGAGCCGATCTGGAGCTGAGTTGCGGGCACGCCGGCGAGTGCAAGCCCCAGCAGCACGACGGCCACGCCCAGCGTTGCCGTTCCACCCAGGATGCTGAAACGCGCGCTGTCGCGGCCGAGTCGTGCCGCCAGCATCTGGGTAAGCAGCGCGCCGGCGAGCGGCAGCAGCAATAGTGCGAAAACCAGCTTATCCATGCGTGCCCGCCGTGCGCGTCGATCTCCCGACGCCGACTGATCCGCGCAGCGCTACGCCATGTCGGGAAAATGTGATCGCGCCGTCCGCGCAGCGGGCGTCACGACGCTCAGGCGGCCGGACCATGGACTTGAATGGAAATCTTCATGGCGAGCAGTTTACGAACCGAGGCGCCAGAACAAAGTCGATAATTTAGATATTTGTCATAGCATATCGTCGATGAATTGCGGCCAACGGGAGGTTCCTGGCCCGATTCATCCTTCACTCGGACGGCAATTGACCGGACACGACGCACCGGCTAATGACGCCCCTGCCCGGACCACTGCGGTCGGGTCAGAGTTTCCCGGGGCACAGAATCGTACGACCATCTTCGACGGCGGCCAGCGTTTGAAGATCAGGAAAACCCTGAACAACGCGGAGTTTCCCGCGGCACAAGAAAGTGCCGCCATTTTCGGTGACTGCAGGCCGTTGAAAATGCAAGAAAGCGAAAAATCGCACGTTTTCGGTTTCGCCGCACAGGCAATCCTGGATGGATTGATCAGAGGTTCCGTACAGAAGACGAAAAACCCTGCCAGCCTGATTCTGTTGCCCTGACAAGTCAGACGGCTCGATCAGGGCTTCCCTATGGCGTCGTGCACGCAATTGCACGTGCAGTGTCATACAACTCAAAAAAATCCGTTATCTTTCCGTCGCGCATCGTTACAAGATCGACCTTGGGGGTTTCGAGTTCCTTTCCGGTCGCCCTGTGGCGCCAGCCACAACTGCCAATGGCAACCACGCGATCGCCCTGCGCGACGTACTCATCGATCGTGTAGTGGAGCATCTCCCAGTCCGCGGCAAGTCCCTGGAAGTATCGCAGCATGTCTTCCTTGCAATTGCATTCCGTGGTGAATGCCATTCCGTCCAGGCCATTCGCCAGCGACCGGAAGCGGATGTCTTCGGCAATCAGCCCTAGCCAGCTGTCAAAGGCCTGTTCGCGATTCACATTCCAGTGGTCGTAGCCCGCCTTCAGGATCGCGACATTCTCGGACTCACTCATATCAGTCTCCCTGTCAGTTGAACCGTGTGCGCCCCAGCGCCCTCATTGCGAGCAGACCGAGCACGAAAAACCCCCACGCGGGCGGCGCGGCAAGCGGTGTGAACGCGACGAACGCGCCGTCGTTGAGGGTCGCCGTCGGCGCGCCCCAGCGATTCTGAACAGTTCCACCGGAGGTGACACCGTAGATGCTCACCCCGGTCGCGGTCGGTTGATTGCGATAGAAATACAGCAGGCCGTCGGCCGGGTTGTGCCAGGCGGCGCCGAATGCAACGCCAGAGCCCATGATCGCCGCACTGTCCGTGCGCACGCCCGTCACCGGATTCAAAGTGGCCAGCTGGCCCTGGGTATCCGCGCCATACAGCAGACCTGTCGCAGGATTGAAGGCCCAGTCGGCGACATAGCCGACATCGCCGCTGATGGCGATCTGGCTCATGGTGTTGGTCAGGAAACTGTACATGAACAGCGCGGTGTTGTTCGTCGACAGGTACAACACGTCGTCAAGGTTGTTGACATCGCCGGCGTCGTAGCGTGTACCTGCGTTCCAGCCTGGTGCACCCGCGAAATTCGGACTCAGCTTCGCGCCTGCAAGCATGGCGGTCGTCGGATCGATACGAACGACCAGGCCGGTGTTGCCGGTTTCAATCAGTTCAAGCCCGTAAAGAAAGCCATCGTCGCGCCAGCCCATCGCGTTGTACTCGAACGCGGCGGTGCCGATCGGCCCCAGGGTGGTGTCCGTGGCCATCCAGCCAGAACCCGGCGCCGGTGACGCCAGGGTAACCGTGCTCAGATCGCCGAACCGCTCGACCGGATTGCCCGTCAGCTCGCCCTGCATCACCATGGGCAGGGCCCACGCCAGCCGTGACGCCGGCGCCAACAGCATCACCAAACCTAATGACATCAAGCGCGGAAAATGCATGCTCAGGGCATGTGAGAGACCCGGCGTCCCGGGCCAGATTGCCGTCTAGGGTGAGCCAAGCGGTTTGGGCTTTCAAGCCGGGCCGGTAGAAGCGGGCACTCGGCTGCGCTGTCTGGCAGTCGACCTTGCGCCCCTCGCGCCTGCCCCCGACAATGCGGCGACCGTGCCATGCGACGGCGCGGCCACCGGATTTACGGCGTCAGCAAGCCCGAGGAACAAGGACCACACGTGCTGATCATCCCGTTTGACCGTCAGATCGACTGGAAGCATCCGCCGGTCGCCACCCTGTTGCTGGCGCTGATCAACATCCTCATCTACTTCGGCTGGCAGTCCGGGGACAACGAGCGGCTCAGCGACGCGCTCGACTACTATCACGAATCCGGGCTGGCCGGGATCGAGCGCGACGCCTACAAGACCTATCTCGGTGCGCGCGGGCTGCCCCTGCCGGAAATCTTTCCCAATGCAAAAGCAGCCGCCGGCGCCGACGAACCCCCGCTGTTCGCGTGGAGCTGGTGGGCCATCCACGACGACGACTTTCTCGGAGCCGTTGAAGGGGGCCAGCTGATCCGGCCAGACTCCGCCCAGTATCGGCGCTGGCGGGCGCTGCGTGAACAGTTCGACGGAATGATGGCAGGAGTCGTCTACCGCGAATACGGACTCAAAACCATCGCGGTTCGACCCGTGGAACTTGCCGCACACATGTTCCTGCATGCCGATGTCATGCATCTGTTTGGCAACCTGTTCTTTCTGATTGCAGTCGGCTTTCTCGTCGAACGCACCTTCGGTTCGGTTGCGTATCTGCTGTGCTATCTGCTGGCGGGGCTGGGTTCGGCAGGCTTCGATTTCCTGCTGAATCCCGCTGACCGGGTGCCGGGCATTGGCGCCTCGGGTGCAATCTCCGGGCTCATGGGCATGTATGCCGTGCTGTTCTGGACCCGCAAGATCCGGTTTTTCTACTTTTTCTTCGTCGTGTTTGGTTTTGCGATGTTGCCGGCGATCACGCTGTTGCCGCTGTGGATCGCCAACGAGGTGTACCAGCTTTTCGTAAACACCGAATCGAACATCAATTATGCCGCGCACCTGGGCGGTCTCGTCACGGGCGGCGTCATCGCCGCGGGCGTGCGCCGGCTGCTGCCATCGTTTTCACTTGCACACATCGATGAGGAGGACGACCGCAAGGAATTCGACCGCGAACTCGACACCGCCGTGGCACTGTGTGAAAAGCTGGAATACCGCAGCGCTCGGCCGACCCTGGCGCGGCTGCATGCACGACATCCCGACGATGAACGAGTGCTCTACCACCTGCATCAGTGCAGCCGCATGGACCCTTCCAGCGACGAGTATCACCGCCTGAGTCAGCAAATCCTTGCACTGCCGGGACACGACCCCCACACCGACGCCTGGGTGCTGGAAACGTTTCGAGAATACATCGAACGTGCCAGACCGCTTCCACGTCTGGGCACCACCCTCGTCGCCCAGTTGGCCGGACGCTTCACCGAAACCGGCGAACTGGACGAGGCCGAACGCCTGATCGTGAATCTTGCGAAAAAACTGGGGCGCACCGAACAGGTCGCGGCACTGGCCGCCGCCCTCGGCCGCAAGCACATGCAAAGCGGCGATCGCGAGCGCGGTGGCAAGCTGATTGCCTATGCCGAAAAGGCGCGCGCCTGAGGTCTACTTCACCGCCGCGTCGCGCAGCGCCGTCGCGAGCTGAAAAGCCTCATTGCATCGCGGATGGTTCGCGTAGTTCGCCACGACAAAATCAAGCAGGCGGATGGCCAGATCGTCACGATCGAGCTTGTCGCTGAGCACCATCGCCGCATCCAGATAGATTTCCGCAACCTCGTTGTCGTTCAGAAACCGCTTGTGAAGATTGCGGGTCAGGCTCACCGCGAGTTTGTGCTCGCCCACGGCATTCAGCGCGTTGGCGAGCGCGCGATACAACCCCGGCTTACGCAGCGCGAAATCAGGATTGCCGGCCACGAGGTCACGATAGACCGCGGCGGCCATGCCGACGCCCCCTGACTCGAGCAGGACCGGAATGATGGACCGCGCATAGCGCAGTTTTTCGGTCTCCGAGCCACTGGTCATGAGCAGCGCGCAGACCTTGCGTTGCAGCTTGTTGTCGGCCGGGTCTTCGGCAGCCAGCGAAAGTAGCTCGGCCTTGGCGGCATCGGTCAGGCCGCGATCCATGTACGAGTAGAACAGCCCCAGCCGCGCCTCCGTCCCTTCATCCGTGGAAGCGGTCTTCGCGCGCTGCTCGATGCCGAAGTCCTCGTGATGCTCGTACAAGAGATAGCCCATCATGTGATATGCCAGCACGGCGAAGAACAGACTGATCATCATCGCGGTGGCGATCTGGCCACGCGTGCCGAGATGCGCGAGCAGGAATCCCATCAGGTTCTCCTCGCCCATGTACACGACGAGCAGCAGCCCGTACAGCGCAAGGTAGGACCAGCCCACGCGCACGACCATCGCAACGAGCATCGCCGGATTCACCGCCGCCACGAAGCTGTTCGTGGATGCCAGCACCATGGTCATCGCCGGCTGCAGGAACAGCCCGATCACCACGACCACCCCGGCCAGTCCAACGAGTCCCTGTGACGCCAGTCCGCCGACAATGCCGCCGAACAACACGTAGATGAAGATCTGCTTGAAGACCAGTTCGTAGTGTTCGTTCAGAACATCACCGGTCAGGCCCGGTGGACGCATCTCGCCCTCCGAGGTCTGGATCAGGACCTCAAACGCGTACTTGGTCATCAGCGCATAGACGATGATCAGTACCGCAAAAAACGGCAGGATGGCCGTCACGGCGCCAACCACGGCGTAAAGGATCAGCGGCACGGGAGAAAGCGCATAGCGGAAAAACGCCGGAATGCGGTTCCAGAACGGTTCGATCCGTTGCGGGGCAATACGCTGACGTGCAGATGACGATGACATCCGTGACTCTGGAGCTTGTGTGTCGGCCCCGAATCAGGGACCGGAACGGGACCCAACGACAGGTGCCGGGGCAGGCGCATCGAGATCATAGCAGCCCTACAAGCGCAGGCGACCATGCAGTCGTTCAGGCGTCATATGGGTGGGACAGGCGCCGCCATCGAGGCGCCCTCGGGTATGATTCCGCCTCCCGCGGTCGCGCTGTTGTGCGCCCTGTCGACCTATCAGACCGAACACCCATGCCGGCCATCCTCGAACCGTTCATCGACCGCGCGTACTTCGCCCGCTACGGGATCGCACCCGAGAGTCTGTTTGAGCGCCTGTGGCAGCACGACAGCGACTGGGTGGAGCCACCGAACAAACGCCGCGGCGGCTGGAGTGGTGTCTACCGGCTCCATCTCAAAGGTCACGCCGGCAGCCCGGCGGACACGCTCTACGTCAAGGTGCAACATGAGCATTACACCTCGTCGTTTCTGGGCATCGGCCGCGAGCCGACACTGAACCGGGAGAAGCGCATGCTGGGCAACGCCGCACAGGCCGGGGTCCATGTGCCGGAATGTGTGTTCTTCGAAATCCGCGGCGCCGAAGCATTGATTGCGACCCGGGAATTGAAAGGCTTTGTTGCGCTCGATGAAATACAGCGGCAGTTCGAGTGCGGCGCGCTTTCGCGCGCCGACCTGCGCAGGCTGACCAACGCCGCCGCGCAGCAGTTGGCGATCCTGCATGCGGCCCGCATCCAGCACAACAAGCCCAGCGATCAGCACGTCATGGCCAACCCGCACACCGGTGAGGTTGCGATCATCGACTGGGAGATGGCGCGGTTCGGGATCCGGCGCGGCTACACGATGCTGCGCGACGTCGGCATCCTCGCGCGCAACACCCTGTGGGTGTCACCGCGCGAGCGCGCGAGCTTTCTACGCCGTTATCTCGGCATCGAACGACTGGATGCCCGGGCCAAGATCCTGTTCCGCCGACTGGCGGCACGCGTCGAGCGCAAGGTCAACGCATCAGAGGCAAGACGGCAACGCCGACGTTCCGCGGGCTAGATGCGCGAGCAAATCAGGCCGCCGGTTTGCGCAATACGTAAAAACGCCACATCGACAACCCGGGCAGCACGTCGAAGTGTCCGGCGATCGAAAAGCCGGCCGCGCGACACTCCGCCTCGATCGCCCCAGGCTCCAGCACCGCAGTGTGCAGATGCGCAGACTTGGGCCGTACGGCGGCCTGGCGCAGCCGTCGGCTGGCCTGCCGGTTGCCAGTCACCCACAGCGACATCACCACCGAATCACGGCTCACACGCGCGAACTCGCGCAGGATCTGCATGCGGTCGGCCGACTCGGTAATGTGATGGATCAGGCGCATGCACAGAATGCCATCGACACTCGCATCGGCGAGCCCGATCTCAAACGCAGAGGTCTGAAAGATTCGCTCAATGCGCGCAACGACCTCCGGCGGCTGGTTCTCGCGCGCCGACTGCAACATGCCCTCGTTCACATCCGCGGCGAGCACCCTGCGAGCCGGGTCCTCCAGCAACACCGGCCAGAAGCGCCCTGCGCCACAGGGCAGATCGAGCACCACTGCGGGATTGCCTGCCAGCACCAGCCCCTTGCGCGCGAGCTGCAGCTCACGCCAGTTGGTCAACCGCCGGCGAAGGCCCTTGCGGTGCTTCTCGAAATACTTCTGCGAATGCTCGCGATCGTATTTCCTGGCGAATTCGAGTTCTTTCATGCGGGGATGCCTGCCTCCAGGTCGCAGGGTTGCGCCGGACGGCCCGGCATCATACTCCAATGGCCCCCCGTCGCCGCACCCCTGCAAGCTGAAAAAGCTGTCGCATTCTTAACAGGCTGTTGAAATTCTATTTTGAACAGCCTGTTAGCACGAGACAGGGACGTGTCGCCCGAAAATCGAACGCACAAGTGTTTGATTTTCGTGAGCAACCGAAAACCGCGCTTTTCGGTTGCGACGTTGAAAAGGCCATGGATGGGCCTTTTTCAACAACCTGTTAAGGCAATCCAAGGCCCGGCAGCGCAAGCGGCTGCGGCAGGCTGACGCCCTCCAGCAGCGCGAATGGCGCGCCATGGGCCGGACGCCTCAGCGGCACGATGACCGGTCGCGCGCCGGCTACCGGTCCGATCGGCAGAATTCTTAGCAGAACATCGTTGTGCTTGTCGCCATCCACATCTGCGCAGTAGGCCGACATCACCCGGAAGCCCGGGGCAGCCGGATCGCGCGAACACACCAGTTCATCGCCGCGCCGCGCAATGTAGCCGCGAAACACGCCATTGCGTATTTCACAGGGGCCGGTCTCGCCGACGCTCTTGCGCACGCCCAGAAATCCGAACACGGGGCTCAGCTGAACACAGTCGGCGCCCAGCGCTGCCGCGCAGGGCTGCACGACCGGCAGCATCGCAAGCGGCGAGTTCATGAAGTCGTAGGCGGTCACGAAATCGTTGTCGGCATGGCGCGCCGCCTGTCCGATGATCGATGCGTACACGCAGTCGTTGTCGACTTTCGTCCACACGCGCCGTTCGACCTGCGTTCCGTATTGCCACGCGCCACCAGCCAGTGCCGCGCGCGCGGCAGTGCAGTCCGCGGGTACGCGATACAGATGTCTCTCTTCACTGGAAACAGGCAGCGTCACCTCGTATTCGGCGACGCGCCGTCCACTGTAGGGTTCGGCGAACTGTGCCGGGCTCGCGCCGAGCGGCTCGGCCCCCTGGGGGTTCGCATGCAGCGGGCCAGCCGCCAGCAACATGGCGCCAAGGGCCGCACCAGATGACCAGGCATCAATTTTCATCAGGATTCTCCTGCGCCTTTGCAGGGCCGGTGTATTCACGATCGATCAGCCGCAACAGCCGTCGGCTCGCCGTTTCCGCAAGATTTACGAACAACTGCGAGGTGAAATAAGGGTGCCAGCGTCGGTTGTTCTCTATGCTATCGCGCGTCAGCGCCAGAAGCCGGCTGTCCGCCACGGCCACGGCGCGCGCGTGACGCGGTTCGTTCGCGAGCAGCGCGATCTCGCCCAGCAGATCGCCGGGCCCGAAACGGGCCACCACCTGCTCACCCTCGCCGACCGGCAGGCGCGACTCGAAGGCGCCCTCGAGCACGAGATACATCGCGTCGCTGGAGTCACCCACCGCATACACCATATCGCCCGCGCGCTGGCGCCGGATCGCGCCGGATGCGATGAATCGGCGGATCTGCCAGTCGCTGAGCCCTTTGAACGCCACGCTGCTGCGAATGACCTCCTTGATCTCCGGAACCGAAAGCAGATCCCACAGGGTGACAACGCGCAACGACGCAATTGCCAGCGGCAGCACCACGAAGTTGGCGACCAGCGCGACACTGATCGCCAGCGCACTGAGGATGCCGAACTGGCGCACCGGCAGAAACTCGGACTGCGTGAACACGAGAAACCCGGCGACAAGCGCGGCCGAGGTCGCAATCATCGGCAGCGCCTCGCTCTGGATCGTCGTGTGGATCGCGCGCGCGAAATCGCCCTGGGTTTTCAGGCGTTCGTTGTAGCGCAGCATCAGGTGCATGGTCCCGTCGACCGCAATGCCGATCGTGATCGCCGCGGCCATCGTCGTGCCGATATTCAGCGGAATGTCGAACCAGCCCATCGCGCCAAACAGCACGATGACGGGAAACAGGTTCGGCAGCGCCGCGATCAGGCCCACGCGGATGTCGGCGAACATCAGCGCCATCATGAACACGATGGCTGCCAGCAGCACACCGACGGACTGCAACTGCCCGCGAATCATCGCATGCGTGGACGACAGCGACAGCACGGACGGGCCGGTGATATGCCAGTCGAGGCCGCGGTCGAGTTCCGTCCCCAGATAGGCCGCGATATCGCGCAGGAACGCCCGCAATTCGCGCTCGTCGGTAAGACGGTGTCTGATCAACACCCGCGCGCTGCTGTAGTCCTCCGACACATAGCCCCGCACATGCGAGTAGTCGAGGAACAGCATCAGCTCATTGACCTCCGCGTCGGTCTGCGGAATGCGGGGCGTTTCGAATTCCTGAAACGCCGCGTTCAGCAGCGCAAGATAGTCCGCGAACGAGGTCGTGGAGCGGCTGCGGCCTGTGCCTTCGACAAACGTCTGAAGTTTCTTCAGTTCGTCGACATAACGCGCCTTCAGAAAAGTATCCTGGATTCGCGCATCGACGACAATGGAAACCGTCTCCATGCCGGCGAGGTTTTCGCTGACCAGGCGAAACTGTTCGCGCGACTGTGAATCCGGCGGCAGGGTCTCGACCGGATTGCCGTTGATGGAGATTCGCGGCACACCGATGGCCGCGGCCACCGTGAGACCGATCATCAGCGCGACGACGACATGGCGCCCCATGCGCAGATGCCGGCAATACGTCCGCGCGATGCCGAACTCGTGCCGGGCCAGAAACGGTGAACGGCCATCAAGGCGCCAGCGGCCGATCAGCTTCAGGATCGCGGGTATCAGCATGATCGTCGCAATGAAGTTGAACAGCAGTCCGGCCGCGGCCACCAGCCCGAACTGCTGCAACAGCTCCACGCCGCCGAACGCCACGGACAGAAAGCCCATGAAGGTCGTGACGAAAGTCAGCAAAACAGTGCGGCCCATGCGTCTCGACATGTCGCCGATCGCCGCGTCGACATTGCGGCCACGTCGCTGCGCGAAGCGAAACTCAGCGAGCAGATGCACGTCTTCGGTCGAGCCGATGATGATCAGCAGGATCGGCACCATGGAGGTGACGATGTTCAGCGGGATCCCCGCCGCGCCCATGAGTCCGAGGGTCCACAGAATGCTCACCGCCGAGGTCATCAGTGGCACGAGCACGTCGACGACCTGACGGAGCGAGATGAACAGCGTCAGCAACAGGGCACCGACGGCCCAGGGCAGCAGACGACCCTGCTCCGCACGGATGCGTTCGGCGATCTCCAGACGCACCTCGGGATAGCCGATGACGAACGCCTGCGCATAGATCTCGCGCAAGGGTGCTATACGCTCGTCGAGCGTGAGCGCGATGTCCTCGTCCGCGCTGCCGTCGTCGCGCAGCACGATCGCAGCGGCGATCACCCGTCTGTCCACCGACAGCAGCACGTCGCGCAGAAACGCGTTGTTCAGCGCCTTGGTGTGAATCTCATCCGCGGCGGCCTGCGTTTTCGGCAGTTCCTTGAGATACGGCTCCTTGGTGATGAAGCCGTCGACGGTGCGCACCTCGGGAATCGAAAACAGGCTGTCGACCCGCTCGACGAAGGGCAGCGCCTCAATCGCGCTGATGGCCCTTTGCAGAACCTTGAGGCGTTCTGGGTCGAGCGCCGCGTCGTCAGCGAGGTACAGAAGTGCTACGCGCTCCTCGCCAAACCGTCTGGAAATCTCCTCGTAGTAGCTGCGCTGCGGGTCGCCACGGACCAGCAACTCGTCCGCGCCGATGTATACCCGGACGTCGCCGAGCCTGGTCGCGGCCAGCACGCACAGGGCGAACAGCGCGAACAGCGTCCACCAGGGATGCCGGGCAAACCGCAGCAGCAGGGATTCCATCGGGCTATTCTATTGCAACGGAACCCCCAACGATTGGAGCGCCCCAGGTGATGAAACCCGTGCCGGGCAGCAGGTTACCCCGCAGCACAAGGTGCCGGGGGACACCGGGAAACTCAGAGCGTGGCTTGCGTGGCAGCGTCTTCCCTCGAAGGAAACTCTGAATTGTCAGAGTTTCCCGCGGCACATGGATGTGCCGCCATTTTCAACGGATGTAAGACGTTGAAAATGAGAGAAAACGAAAAATCGCACTTTTTCGGGCTCAAAGCTCTGGCAATCCGGGATGGATTGACCAGAGTTTCCCTAACGGCTCAATTCAATCGCGATCTATATTACGGGAAGCTGTTCTTTGAGGCGGTTTTTCTGGATGACATTTTTTTTGCAGGTATATCATGTGCTGAGAAAGTCGCTGTTGATGGTTCAATTCTGGTTGCGGAGGACTGTATGCGCGGGACGTTGTTTCAGTTTTTGTCGATTCTGGTGTGCTTGGCGTCGCAGCCGGTTCTGGCTGCCAAACCCGACAAATCCGACCACCCCCTGGTTGCGCCCTATGCCGGTTCAACTGTCTATAGCAAAGACGTAAAACAGTATGATGAGTACCGTGTCTTCAAGGGCTGGGACAAAGAAGCAAAACAGTACAATACCGAGAAATTGGAAGGAAAGGTAACCAAGCTACTGTACAAGAATCCGAAGGAACGTTCGGTGCTGGAAATCTACCGTAATTATGAGGTAGCCCTGAAGAAGGAGGGTGTCGAGATTCTCTATCAGTGCAATCAGGCCGACAAGGAATGCGTCGATGGCTACGTCGGGGCACATCTGCGGCAGCAATTCGCCATTGCCTCGATTGGCAACCAATCCGGCCGCTACGTATTCGCAAAGCTGGATCAGGGCGATCAAATCGCGTACCTGGTTCTCGCCGTGGGCGACAACAACACCGACGTGCATGTCGTCGAAATGAAAAAGATGGACACCGGCATGGCCACGCTGAATATGGCGGCGCTAACTGAAGACCTCGACAAGCAGGGTTATGTGGTGGTGGAAGGTATATTTTTTGACACGGACAAGACCGATCTCAAGCCGGAATCAAAGCCCGCGCTCGACGAAGTCGCAAAGCTCCTGAACGAGCGTGCCGACCTGAAACTCTATGTGGTCGGGCATACCGATATGCAGGGCAGTCTTGCACACAACATGAGTTTGTCGGAAGGTCGCGCCAAGTCAGTCGTCAAGGCGCTGATGGCAGAATACCGGATTGATGGCGCGCGGCTGGAAGGCAGGGGCGTCGGTCCGCTTGCACCGGTGGCGACTAATGCGTCCGAAGGCGGTCGCGCAAGCAATCGTCGGGTGGTGCTGGTGCAGCGCTGAAACCTATCGGCGGTTGCGGGCAGAACATCAATGCCTGAGCCAAACAGCCATAGCGCACGGTCGCCTCACCCAGCCAGCCAAGGAAGGCCGCGTAGTCGGAATCCTCGAAGAACACCGGCTCGCGACTGTGGCCACGCCCGACGACATGGACCGGCACGCCGGGCAGATGGAACCTTGGTTTTCGTGGCATTTACCCCCCCCCCACTTCGCAGCAGAAACGGGGTCGTAACACCTGCGGCAAGCGAAGGAAACTCTGATCAATTCAGAGTTTCCCGTGGCACAGGGACGTGCCACCATTTTCAATGTGCGCCAGCCATTGAAAATGGTAAGAAAACGAAAAACCGCGCTTTTTCGTTTTCGTCGCTCTGTTAATCCAGGATGGATTAATCAGAGCTTCCCTAATCAAAGTGCTGACGCCTTACTGCTGTACCGCGGGACGTTCTGCTGACCCGCCAACTGGCGGGCAGGCGTCTCAGGCCGCTTCGGCCTCGACCCGGCGCACCAGGGGATAGAGCTTCTCGGTCTCGTCCTGGATGCGGCTCAGGACCATCTCGAACATCTCCTCGGTCTCGCGGCGAAACGCGTCGTAGTCGTGGATGTTCAGGGCGTGTTTCTTGCGCACGCACCACTTCTTCAGATACGCGCCGAAGATGCGCTTGATCTCGACCTCGCCGGACATGAACAGTCGCGCGGTGTTCGAGACCTTCTTGTCGCCATGCACGAGCAGTTTCGCGTACAGGGTGCGGTCCTCGAGTTCAAGGTGTTCATGAACCAGATCGACATACTCGAAAAACAGCCGGCTCGTGACCGAGGTATCGCACATGCCGCGCTCGGCGAGCAGGTAGCTCAGCACGGTGCTGAGCTCTGTGATCTTGTGGTTGTGGGTATTCAACTCGTCGAAGGTGATCATGTTCCCGACACTCCTCGTGGATCAGCCATGGACCGCGCGCTCCGGGCCGCAACGGAAATCGCGGATCGGCGCCTTCTCCAGAATATAGCCCCGGAAATGTGCCGGAAAGCAGACCTGAATCAATACCCGCGCCGATTCCGGAGTCGAGGAAGGCCCTGACCGCCCCTTCCGGGCCGGCTCAGAGCTTCCCTGGAGAAACTCCGAACAATTCAGAGTTTCCCGCGGCACAGGGAAGTGCCGCCATTTTCAACCGATGTAAGACGTTGAAAATGAAAGAAAACGAAAAATGACACTTTTTCGGGCTCAAAGCTCTGGCAATCCGGGACGGATTGATCAGAGCTTCCCTAGATAATTGTGGGACAGGCCACTAGTTGTTGAACCGGAAGTGCATGACATCGCCGTCGGCGACGACATAGTCGCGGCCCTCGAGCCGCCACTTGCCGGCCTCCTTGGCACCGGTCTCCCCGTTGCAGGCAATGAAGTCCTCGTAACCGATCACCTCGGCCCGAATGAAGCCACGTTCGAAGTCCGTGTGGATCACGCCGGCCGCCTGCGGCGCGGTCGCACCGATGGGAATGGTCCAGGCACGGACCTCCTTCGGCCCGGCCGTGAAATAGGTCTGAAGCCCAAGCAGTGTCTGTCCGGCGCGTGCGAGCCGGTCCAGCCCGGGCTCCTCCTGGCCCATGGACTGCAGGAACTCCGCGCGTTCGGCGGCATCCAGTTCCACGAGTTCAGCCTCGATCGCCGCGCTGATCACGACGACCGCAGCGCCCTCGCCCGCGGCATGCGCACGCACGCGCTCGACGAACGGGTTGTGATCGAAGCCGTCCTCGGCCACGTTCGCGGCATACAGCACGGGCTTCGCGGTCAGCAGGTGGAACTCGTAGAGCAGCGCGCGTTCGTTGTCGTCAACGGCCAGCGCACGCACCGGCGCACCGGTGTTCAGATGATCGCGCAGACGCTCGAGCAGCGCCTTGCGGGCGATCGCGAGCTTGTCCTGCGCCTTGGCCTGACGCACGGCCTTGTAGAGCGCCTTTTCGACACTGTCCAGATCGGCCAGCGCGAGTTCGGTGTCGATGACCTCGATATCCGCGAGCGGATCGATTCGCCCGGCGACGTGGATCACATCGTCGTTTTCGAAACAGCGCACGACATGCACGATGGCATCGGTCTCGCGGATGTTCGCGAGAAACTGGTTGCCCAGCCCCTCACCCTTCGACGCGCCGGCAACCAGCCCGGCGATGTCCACGAACTGCATGGTCGAGGGCAGCACCTGCGTGGGCTTGACGATTGCAGCAAGCCGGTCGAGACGCGGATCGTTGACCGGCACGACGCCGATGTTCGGCTCGATCGTGCAGAACGGGTAGTTTTCCGCGGCGATGCCCGCGCGCGTCATCGCATTGAACAGCGTCGACTTGCCGACGTTCGGCAGGCCGACGATTCCGCATTTGAATCCCATGGGGTGTCTCTCGGAGGCTGGTTGCACTCGCCACGGTGAGACGTGGCGATTGGAGTTCAGTCGTCGCTATTGCGCTTGTAGCGGTCTTCGATGCGCTCGATGTCATCTTCACCAAGGTAGTCGCCCGACTGCACCTCGATGATGTCGAGCGGTTGACCGGTGCGATTTTCGAGCCGGTGCACCGCGCCGACCGGCAGGTAGGTCGACTCGTTCTCGTGGAGATCGAACACGCGTTCGTCGCAGGTCACCGTCGCGGTACCGCGCACGACCACCCAGTGTTCGGCTCGATGTCTGTGCTTCTGCAGCGAGAGTGCGGCGCCCGGTTTCACGCTCAGGCGCTTCACCTGGAAGCGCGAGCCGTGATCGAGTGATTCGAAACTGCCCCACGGCCGATGCACGCAACGCGGCAGTTTCGCCTCCTCGCGTCCGTTCGCGTCGAGCCGTGTGACGAGTTTCTTCACGTCCTGCGCGCGATCGCGATGCGTGACCATCACGGCGTCGGGCGTCTCGACGATGACGAGGTCTTCCACGCCGACGGCCGTGACCAGCCGGTGTCCGGCGATCACCAGGTTGTTCTGCGCGTCCTCGACCAATACATCGCCGCGTTTCACATTGCCGGCGGCATCGTGTTCACCGATGCGCCAGAGCTGTGACCACGAGCCGATGTCCGACCAGCCGGCATCCAGTGGCACCACCACGGCGGCGTCACCGCCGGCGATGTGTTCCATGACGGCGTAATCGATCGAATCCGACGGACAGGCCGCAAATGCCGTGCGGTCAACGCGGGCGAAATCGCCATCGATCACGGCTGCGGCGTGCGCGGCACGGCAGGCGGCGTCGATCTCCGGGCGGAACCGCGCGATCTCCTCGAGCCAGCGGCTTGCGCGCATCATGAAGATGCCGCTGTTCCAGAGATATTCGCCGCTGGCGACGTAGGCCTGCGCATGCGCGGCGTGCGGTTTCTCGACAAACGCGGCGAGACCGAACGCATCGGCGCCCTCCAGCGAGTGGCCGACGCGGATATAGCCGAAGCCGGTTTCCGGCGCGTCCGGGACGATGCCGAAGGTCACCAGCCGACCGGCGGCGGCGAGCCGTGCGCCGGTCTCGACCGCGGCGCGAAAGGCCCGGCCATCGGCGACGACGTGGTCGGCCGGCATGATCAGCAGCACCGGATCGCCGGTCTCGGCGACCAATGCGGCGATCGTCGCGGCCGGTGCGGTGTTGCGGCCTACGGGCTCCAGCCAGATCCCGGCGCTGCGCCGGCCGATGCTGCGCAGCTGCTCGGCGACGAGAAACCGGTGCTGCTCGTTGCAGATCACCAGCGCATCGCGCAGGCCAAAGGCCGGGTCGAGCCCGTCCAGTCGTTCCAGCGTGCGCTGCAACAGCGTGTGCGGCGCACCGTCCACGGCGAGAAACTGCTTCGGAAACAGCGCGCGCGACAGCGGCCACAACCGCGTGCCGGAGCCGCCCGAGAGCAGCACCGGCGCGATATCGATGCGCTCGGGTTGGGAGTCTGTTTGGGTCGAGGTCATGAATTGGATCCGGCCATGCGCCGGATTTCGTCAGCTGCCGCCCTGACGTTGCAGGAGACTGTACAGGTAATTGTCGCCGTTTTGCAGTGCAATATCGGCAGGCCTGCGGCCGTCGGCATCGGTGGCATTCAGGTCCGCGCGTTCGGCCACCAGCGCCCGCACGACGAGTCGGTCACCATTGACCACGGCAACGTGCAGCGGGGTCTCGCCGCGGTCGTTCTTCGCATTGATCTTCGCGCCGCGTTGCAGCACGAGGTCGAGCAGGCGTCGATCCGGCAGGCCCTGTGCCGCGACCACGAACAGCAGCGCGGTTGGATCGTCCTTCGCGCCACCGTCGAACAGCGCGCGCGCCGCGGCGAGGTGTCCGGCCCGTGCGGCCAGCACCAGCGGCGTGTCGCCGAGCGAATCGCCCAGGTTCGGATCGGCCCCGCCGGCCAGCAGCTTCTCGACGATCGTCGAGCGGCCCGCGGCCGCCGCCCGGTGCAGCACCGTCTGACCGCGCACGTCGCGCTCGTTGAAGTCGCTGCCCCAGGCGACATGACGGAGGACCTGATCGAGATTGCCCATCTCGACCGCGCGGTACAGCGACATCGTCGGCTCGGCCGGACGTCCGCAGGCCGCGACGGAAGACGCCATGACCGCCACGAGCACAACTCGCAGTACGTGTTTGCAGCAGAGGGAACGCAAAGTCATGGATGTGGGCGAGAACACGGGCTCGATCTCCGCGCCGGTATTGTCCCTGATTGGACCTACGGTTGCAGGGTATTCGGAGCGGCAGGCCCCGCGCCGTCCGCACCCTGGCGTTCCTGGCCGAGCGGGATGCTCGCCGAAATCCGGGTGCTGCAATCAATTGCCGAAGCCATCAGCCCGGGCATGCAAGATACGTAACCACGAACAGATCCACAGTGTCGGCTTCAACGCGGTCGTTCGTCACGGCTGCGGCGGTCACCGCACGCTGCAGTCTCTCCGTCGTTGCGTTGCGCTCACCGCCGCTGTGCCCGGATGCAGGCGTAGTTCTGCGCCGAGGTCGGATGCTCGATTTCCTCCTCGAACATCGACAGACACCGAGGCTGCAAAAAACCCGCATGGTCCAGCAGTTTCAGATGGCTGGACACATACAGACGCCCCGCTTCGAAATCCTGTCGTGCAGCGTCGGGTTTGATGAAGTCGCCGTTGATCAGCAGGCCGCTGGATTCCAGCGCACGGTACGCCCGTTCGTAGACGACGCGGATGTTTTCCTCGCTACCGAGATCGTGCAATGCCCAGGTGGAGACGACCGCGTGAACCGGCCGGGGTGTGGCTTCTTCCCAGGCCTCCTCGACAAGATCGGCTTGCAGGTAGCTCACGCGTGACGGAAATTGCTGAAGTCTTTCCCGTGCAATCCGCAACATCGGCGTCGAGAAATCGATCCCGCAATAACGGATGCCCGGCATGCGCTCCAGCAGGTGGCTCGCCAGATAGCCCGGGCCAAGTCCCAGCTCGACGACGCACGCATCGGGCGGGATTCGCTCGGCAAGCTCGGCGCTGATCAGCGCAAACAGGCGGCGGCGCTCAGGGGTCGGCACGAATCGCTCCGACCACCCGATGGCGTATTCCTCGCTGTGGAACTCATGCTCGGCGCCGACAACGTTTGTCACCGACGGACCCCCGTAAAACACTATGGAAGCTCTGACCAGTCCGTCCCGGATTGCCAGAGCGTTGAGCCCGAAAAAGTGTCATTTCCCGTTTTCTCTCATTTTCAACGTCTTACATCCGTTGAAAATGGCGGCACCTCCCTGTGCCGCGGGAAACTCTGAATCGTTCAGAGTTTCCCTATACCGGATGCCGTTCCGGGCTAGCCATATGCCCGGCGACTGGTCGCCTGCCGCGGCAGCGCGAAGCGTTGCAGCCGGCGCACGTACCACTGGATTTCCTCTGCCGGCAACGGTTGCTCAGCAAGGCGCAGCGTGCGAACCAGATACGGATCGAGCCCCTTGAGCGCCCCGGCATCGTGGTATTGCCGTGCCTCACCGGTGAACTTCAGGTTCTCGATCGGCCGCAGGTTGTTCAGCCGGCAGCTCGTCAGCACGTCGCCGGCAAACGCGTTGAAGTGACCTTCGGTGATCAGGTTGTAATAGCGCACCGGTTCGTGAACGACCGTCTTGGAAACCAGCGTGGCCATCTCACCCGTGCTGGTCAGCGTGCGGGTCCCCAGCGGGGTTTCGTCATCCATGCATGGCGTGAAGCGCCCGGCCTGCTGGTTGAAGATGCGGTGCTGAAGGATCGTGCGCAGTTCCGAACCGTTCGAGAACCGCAGCAGATTGTATCGGTCGGTGAGTTCAGTGACTTTGATCCACGCGGGTTTCGCCGAAGCGAACTCGCCCTTGTCGAAATCCCACACCAGCAGATCATCGTCATAGCCAATCCGTTCGACCGGAACCAGATCACCCGAGGCGAGCCGGATCAGGGTCCCTTCCGCGACGCAGATATTGCTGGTCTTGCCGCTCGACGCTGTCGAATACACCGTTCCGCAGACCGTATGGTAGAAACCCACCGCGGTGAACGTTTCAAACCCGTAGTGGCCATTGATGATGAACGACTTGTTGGTCTGCGGCGCCTGCAGCGTTGAATCCCAGACGAAGGTTGGCTCGCCTCCATCGGTGATGGAGGTCGGCGGAACGGTCATCAGGATGCCGGCGCCGATCCCCGGCACATCCAGGCTCGTGACCGTCAGCTGACATTCGCCGTCGCCGTCCATACTGGTTCCGGACAGATCCAGGCAGTTCAGGCTGACCGTCGTGGTGACCGTGACCGGACAGAGGTCCATGGCGTCTGCGCCGTCCGCGCCGGGCGGACCGGCAGGGCCGGGTGCGCCGTCCGCGCCGGGGGGGCCGGGGATGCCCTGAGCACCATCGGCTCCCGGGGCTCCCGGAGCACCAGGCGCTCCAGGGGCACCAGGCGCGCCTGCGGCGCCGGGCGGACCTGGCGCTCCAGGCGCTCCGGGGGGGCCTGCCGGACCGGCGGGGCCTGCTGGACCCGCTGCACCGTCCGCTCCAGTCGGGCCTGCGGGACCTTGCGGGCCCTGAGGTCCTGCCGGGCCCTGCGGACCAGGGGAAATGCTGTCGATGGCGGTTTCGAGCGCGTCGAAGTTCTCATTGAACTTGGCCGCGTCGATGATTTCGCCGTTTGCAAAGGTGTGGGGGACTGAGGTCTGTGCGCAGACCATCGTGGAGATCGCGCTACTGACCGCGACCGCGAGAACTCGAAGCTTCATCGACCGGACTCCCCCTGTTTGTACGTTTCGGGGTAGAGTCTCGCACAGGTCGCAAAAACGAACCAAATTGGAGCGCCAATGAGCAGATCGCCCCACTCACGCTGGCTGGTCGTCGCCGGCCTCGCCCTCGCAAGCGCCGGCGCAGCGGCCCACATCTTTCCCTTGTTCGGGGACGCACGATTCGGGCTGGCCGTATTCGGCGGGGTCCCCGAAGCGGTTCCCGCCTACTCCATACCGGGGCTGGCGCTGATCGCGGCCGGACTGTCGCTCATCGCCGCCTGTGCCTATCGCGGCCGACGTATCCGCCCCGGCCGAACCAAGTGACCCTTCCGAACCGGACCTGAAAGCTCGCGAAGCCCGAGCGTCCGCGGCCGTTGGACAGCGGATCCCTCAGTGCGCGGTCGCCGGTGCTCTGCGCCGGCGGACGCGGCGTCTGCGCGGCGGGGCATTCGCCGCTCCATCGCCTGAGCGCGGCTGCGATGCGTGATTCCGGTTGCCGCCCTGACCTGCACCCGCGCGAGCCTGACGTCCACCGTTGCCAGGGCGCCCCCGGTGGTCGGGGCGGACATCAGGGTCCGGCCCATCGTCGCCGGTGGGCGCGAAACCCGGAACCAGACGCAGATCGATCGTGCGCTTGAGCAGCCGCTCGATGTCCTTCAAGAAACCGGACTCATCCCCGCTGACCAGGGAATGGGCCATGCCGTTCTCACCGGCGCGGCCCGTGCGGCCGATGCGGTGCACGTAATCCTCGGGGACATTCGGCAGCTCGTAATTCACCACCCGGGGCAGACGATCGATATCGAGGCCACGGGCGGCGATGTCCGTCGCAATCAGGGCCTGGATGTTGCCGGCCTTGAAGCCTGCCAGCGCGGAGGTGCGCGCCCCCTGGCTCTTGTTGCCGTGGATGGCCGCGGTGCGGATGCCGTCCTGCTCCAGCTGCTGGGCGAGCCGGTTCGCACCGTGCTTGGTGCGCGTGAACACCAGCACCTGATGCCAGTTTCCGTCGCGGATCAGATGCGAGAGCAGCTCGCGTTTGCGCTTGCGGTCCACAAGGTGCACCACCTGCGCCACGGTCTCGGCGGCGGTATTGCGACGCGCGACCTCGATCAGCGCCGGGTTGTGCAGCAGCGAGTCGGCGAGGCGCTTGATGTCGTCGGAATACGTCGCCGAGAACAACAGGTTCTGGCGCTGCGCAGGCAGCAGGGCCAGCACGCGACGAATGTCATGAATGAAGCCCATGTCCAGCATGCGGTCGGCCTCGTCCAGCACGAGAATCTCCACCTTGGACAGGTTCACCGCGCGCTGGCTGGCGAGGTCGAGCAGCCGCCCGGGCGTCGCCACCAGAATGTCCACGCCCCTGCGCAGTTTGTCGATCTGCGGGTTGATGCCCACGCCGCCGAACACCACCGCGTGGCGCAGGGCGAGGTTCTGCCCGTAGGTGGCGACACTCTCGGCCACCTGTGCGGCCAGTTCGCGGGTCGGCGTCAGGATCAACGCGCGGGGAAAACGCAGCGGTCCGCGCCCATCGTCCAGGCGTTGCAGCAGCGGCAGCGTAAAGGCCGCCGTCTTGCCGGTGCCGGTCTGCGCGCCCGCGAGCACGTCGCGACCGGCCAGCACGACCGGAATCGCCTGCGCCTGGATGGGGGTCGGAATGGTGTAACCCTGGGCGGCAATCGCGCGCAGGAGTTCGGCCTTGAGGCCAAGAGAATCAAAGGACATCAGAGAAAGCTACCGTTGGCCGCCGCGGCGGCAGTAAAGACTAGGGAGGGGGATGAGGGATCTTTGTCGGGGGAATGGTCAGCGGCTGCGTTCAGCCAGACCGTGAGCGGGTATTGTACACCGGAACGGGCGCTGATCGCCTCAGCGCTCTCGCTGATCACCGCGAGTGCCGATTGCACCCTAGGCCGCCAACCGAGCCAAGACTTTACAACTCATTGGCGAGCAGTAAGCCTTGATTACGCGAATCGAGCGGGAAGCCCCCCCAGACGTTTTAGGAGGCTGTTGAAACTCATTTTAGAAGATCTGGAGCTGGCGACAGGAATCGAACCCGCGACCCACTGATTACAAATCAGTTGCTCTACCGACTGAGCTACGCCAGCGTTCTTCGCAACACCGCAGTGCTGGTTTACGTCCCTGTAGCTTTGCCCAGCCTTTCATCCCTGAAAGGCGTTCGCGGCTTCGGAAGCCATCTATATGGCTTCCGATGGCC
>JAGRGH010000009.1 GCA_020445605.1 Chromatiales bacterium | reverse complement strand
TTGGCAGTGCCTGTCAGTGCCAGATGTTGCCAAACAGCAATGCTGGGTAAGTGATAGGTTTTGTGAGTTCGCTGCATCCTGATGCCTGCAGGTGCCAACCAGTGCCAGATCTGCGCTACTCCCACTCTATTATCAATAAGCCGTTTTTGTCTTTCATGTTCAATGGCTTATTTTCCTGCTAAACAGTAATACCATGAAAAATACCATACTCAAAAATCCTTCAAAATGCCCTGAAAAATTGACGAGTGAAAGCTGTCACACGGAGCCATCTCATCGTCATCCTAACTCAGAGCCGCTTGCTGTTCCTCGCTTGCGAGTGTACGCAGTTGTGCCAGCCCGAGTTCAATGGCGTCACTGTCTGCTTCCCTCGGAAACACCATGAATGCCGGATGAGGAAACTCCGGCGCATCTGCGACGCGATACAGGCGTTCTTGTTGAATGAAACTACGTGCCATACGAATGGGCAAATAACACGAACCACCGTTTGACAAGATGATCTGAATTCCCAGCCATCCAATATTGACAACCTGCGCTGGCCGCTCCAGGTCTGGGTAGCTCTCTCGGTGCCGTGCATAAAAACCTGGTCCCCACTCAACATACACATAGTCCTCTCCAGGCCAACGTGTGTTCGGGTCGGTGCTGACCATAACCAGGGTCTCATCGAACAGATGTTCCACAATCAAACCTTGCGCATGACTCGGTGTATACATGAGGCCGATGTCCAAAGTGCCTTCTACCAGTCGTCGCATAAGGTCTTCCTCGAAGCCGATCTCGCTGCGTATGGACACATCGGGCGCTGCACGACGCATACGCCCCACCCAGCTTGGCAAAAACTCTTCCCAAAGGGCTATTCGGCCACCAACCCGCAGGCTGGCGCGGAAACGACTGGGTAAACCGACATCATGACGTGCCTGCTCAATGGTCAGAACCAGCGTCTTGGCATGCTGCACAAACCGCTGCCCCGAAGGGGTCAGGCTTGCCCCGGACCGGTTACGCACAAACAACTTCGTGCCGAATTCTTCCTCCAGTTTCTGTATACGGACACTGACTGTCGAGTGCGTAACATGTAAGCGCCTGGACGCCTCCAGAAAACTGCCGTGAGCCGCAATGGCAAGAAACGTACGCGCCTGCTCAATATCCATTTTGGTTCAAACAACCTTTAATGTCGGATTATTCGACATTATTATTGAATATATTTCACTATTCAAACATTTAATGCTCCATTATGGTGTTTGGAGTTGAGTAAGGCAGGAGTACGCCATGAATCCCCCAAAATTAAAAACCGAGCCCCTGAAATCTCTGGAAGATCTGCAACGCGATGAAGAAGGCTTTCTTCTGAGTGCCGATGACTGGGAACCCGACCTGATAAGCGAACTGGCGGCCGAGGCCGGATTACCTCTGACAGCCGAACGGCTTGCCGTTATCGAGTTCATACGGTCGTACTTTGAAGCGAATCAAAGTGTGCCGGAAGCACGTGTCTTGCTCAAGCACATGGAACAGATCTGGGGTCGGGAAAAAGCCTCTCGGCGATACCTGTACGGACTGTTTCCGCGCGGTTATGGGCAACAGGCCTGCAAGATCGCAGGAATGCGCAAACCGCGAAAACTGATGCTGGATGTCTGACAACGCCTACCAATCAAAATAGCGTCATGAACTGGATTCAATCCTATTTTGAGAAGTTCCGTGGAGGCAAGCGAGTGCCGCCCGCAGCCCCGTATCATGAGGTGTTGTGGTCAGCGCTTGGCGCCTTTCTGGGAATACTCGCTGTCTATAAAATCGGGAATTTTGAACGGTTTCACATCGCGGATTCATTGTTTCTCGTTGGCTCGTTTGGCGCCAGTGCCGTATTGATCTATGGCGTACCCAAAAGCCCATACGCGCAACCGAGAAATCTGGTTCTTGGCCATACCGTATCCGCTGCCGTCGGAGTCGCCTGCGCCTTACTACTGGGCCACCTGCCGGCGATCTCTGCCGCACTGGCGGTATCGCTGGCATTAACAGCCATGCATTTAACCAATTCCATTCACCCGCCAGGAGGAGCAACGGCACTCATTGCCGTGATTGGTAGTGAACAAATACACCAAATGAAATTCTGGTATGTGCTTGCACCCATTTTTACCGGTGTCGTAATCATGCTTTTCGTCGCCTTGCTGGTAAACAACTTGTCGCCACACAGACGCTACCCGGAATTCTGGTAATAAAAAAGCGACGTTTTATGTCAACAGTAGCAAGCGCGTGATCCGTAAAGATTGTCGGCCTGTATTACGCGATACGTGAACCTGGAGAGAAATGATGACGAAAAAATCATCAGATCGTCGACCACAACTCGAAGACTACCAGCGCGCACTGGAAAGCATGCAGACGTTTATGGATATCACTGCCGATGACCTGATGACGCTCGCGCAGCAAGCAGAACATTACGCACAATTACGCGAACATGAATCGCTAACAATAAGAGAAATCATGACGCAGCCTGTGCATGTTATACACGCAGATACACGGATGAGCGAAGCAGCGGATATTATGGTAAGCAAGCGAATAAGCGGATTGCCCGTCGTTGATAACGACAAGAAGCTCATTGGTATACTGACGGAAGCGGATTTCCTGCGTGAACTGGGAGTGCCTTTCTTGCACCCATCCCAAAACGTATGGGAGACACTTGGATCGCTGTTCAGCCATACACCCATACTTAGCGAGAGTAATGGCCCCGATGATTTTGTGAAGAATCACATGTCAAGTAACGTTGTCACGATCGAACCGGACAAAAGCGTGCATGATGCAGTCGATCTGATGAAACAGCATCTTGTAAAGCGTTTACTGGTCAGCACAGACGGTAAAGTTGAAGGTGTCGTCACAAGGTCAAACCTTGTTAGGTTATTCTTTGCGCGATATACAAACCAGCATCAGCAAGATCAATGATCAGCTTGGGATCAAAAGGCTGCGAATGAATCCGGCAGATACTACCTAGAGCCCAAAGAAAATCGGACTGAGAGATTGCCTATGTGAGGTGATCGGTACCCGATTGCGTGGCTTGCGGTCTGTAGCGTCGCTTTTTAGCCAGTTCCATGTGGCTTGTTTCCTCTTCCTTGAGTAGTTTTACCTGGTTTGGACTGATCACTTTTTATGCAACTGGGTAGCCTGCCAACGATTGCGCTATGCAAACCCGAATCCGACTGATAGGGATTTGGCTATGCCGAAAACTTACTCCCTATCTCCCACAATTGGTTTCTTTCCGATGGCTAGCACGACGAATCCAGGCGCGACGGCGTGAACACATTATTGATGTGGGTTAGGGTCAGGTTCATGCACGGTCACGATTCCATGCTTGCATGAGGGTGGCGATACCATGATTTATACCATTGAAAAATTCGAGTAACTGCTTGCCGATACCTGCCAGTGCCAGATATTGCCAGACAGAAATGTGGATAAGTGATTGGTTTTACGTGATTGCTGCGTCTTGGTGCCTGCTGTTGCCAGCCAGTGCCAGATCTGCGCTACTCCCACTCTATTGTTAATAAGCCTTTTTTGTCTCTTATATTCAATGACTTATTCTCCTGCTAAACGGTAATACCATGAAAAATACCATGCCCGGGAATTACTGCGTGTCGCAGTAAAAAGTACTTATGAATGCAATCAAATGGGCGCCTTGATTTTAATCAAGGACACCCGCCCGGCAACACCTTTATAAGTTTGCGGCACCCAGCTTCAGTCAACAGATACAACAGAAACGGAGGAGCCGTCACAATGAAATTGTACAAAATTACCCTCGCGATCTCCGCGCTCTGCCTCGCAGTCGCCCAGGTGCACGCCAAATCCGATTCAGAGCTCGATACCGCCTATGAAGGCGCACCCAGTGGCATCGATCCCTCAAAAGTTCGCGATATCATCGACTCGGAAGGTCCGGAGATGACCAAGGCCGAGTTCGAAGTCGGCAAGAAGATCTTCTTTGAGCGCTGCGCAGGCTGTCATGGCGTACTGCGCAAGGGGGCAACCGGCAAACCGCTGACCACCGATATCACACGCTCACGAGGGGATGCCGCGCTCAAGGCGTTCATCACCTACGGCTCGCCCGCCGGAATGCCGAACTGGGGGACTTCCGGTGATATGACCGAGGAAGAGATCGACATCATGGCGCGCTACCTGCAGCACGAGCCGCCAACCCCGCCGGAGTGGGGCATGAAGGAAATGAAGGACTCGTGGAAGGTCCATGTGCCGGTGGCCGAGCGTCCGACAAAGAAGATGAATAACTACAATATCGATAACATCTTCTCGGTCACACTGCGTGATGCCGGTCAGGTCGCGATCATCGATGGGGACACCAAGAAGATCATCAACATCGTCAATACCGGCTATGCGGTACACATCTCACGTATGTCATCTTCCGGCCGTTACCTGTTCGTGGTCGGACGTGATGCCAAGGTGGACATGATCGATCTGTGGATGAAGACACCGGACAAGGTCGCCAGCATCAAGGTCGGACTCGAAGCACGTTCCGTTGAGACTTCCAAGTACAAGGGTTACGAGGACAAGTTCGCCATCGCCGGTTCCTACTGGCCGCCACAGTACGTCATCATGGATGGTGGGACACTCGAACCCAAGCAGATCGTCTCCACCCGCGGTATGACCGTGGATACCAAGGAGTACCATCCTGAGCCACGCGTCGCTGCGATCGTTGCTTCGCACGAGCATCCGGAGTTCATCGTCAACGTCAAGGAGACCGGCAAGATCCTGCTGGTCAACTACAGCGATGTAGATAACCTTTCGGTCACCACCATCCCTGCAGCACGCTTCCTGCACGACGGCGGCTGGGACAAGACCCATCGTTACTTCCTGACCGCGGCGAACAAGTCCAACAAGATCGCCGTCATCGACTCCAAGGATCGCAAGCTCGAAGCCCTGGTCGATGCTACCGAGATCCCGCACCCCGGACGTGGCGCCAACTTCGATCATCCCAAGTACGGGCCAGTCTGGTCCACCAGTGCGCTCGGTAACGACAACATCACCCTGATCGGCACTGATCCGGCGAAACACAAGCAGAACGCGTGGAAAGTGGTCGACACCCTGCACGGCATGGGTGGCGGTTCGCTGTTCATAAAGACCCACCCCAAATCGAAAAACCTGTGGGTAGATGCCCCGTTGAACCCGGATGCCGGCATCAGCCAGTCAGTAGCGGTATTCGATATCAACAACCTCGACAAGGGTTTCGAAAAGTTGCCGATCGCCGAGTGGGCCGATGTCGGTGAAGGTCCGAAGCGCGTGGTACAGCCGGAGTACAACGCGGCTGGCGACGAGGTCTGGTTCTCGGTGTGGAACGGCAAGACCGAGAAGTCGGCACTGGTCGTGGTCGATGACAAGACACGCAAGTTGAAGAAGGTCATCAAGGACGACAGACTGATCACACCGACCGGCAAGTTTAACGTCAAAAACACCGTGCACGACATCTACTAACGGTTAGAACGCGCCCGGAGAGCCTGACTCCCGGGCGCGTGACCGGTTATGGGTATGTCGATCATGCACGGTGCCAGGCTATATGGGTTATTCCTCGGCGTAATGACCGTTACAGCAGTGTGTGCAGCGTCACCGGCTCCCGAACGCCAGCAGGAACTGCGGAATCTGCTGACTCAGGACTGTGGCTCCTGCCATGGCATGCGACTGACCGGCGGGCTGGGACCTCCCCTGACACCCCGGGCACTGAATACCAAATCGCGCGAACGGTTGACTGCCGACATTCGTGATGGTCGTCCAGGGACGCCAATGCCGCCATGGAAGAACCTTCTCAGCGACGACGACATAGCCTGGCTGGTTGATGTGCTGCTGGAGGGTCAACGGCGTGAATAAGTTCGTTCTCGTCCTGCTGATTGCTTGCAGTTCGTTATCCATAGGTGCAACGGCACAGACCGGGTTGCGTGGCACCGGAGACCTGGGTGTCGTCATCGAGCGGGCCAGCGGCCAGGTACTGGTCATCGAGCACTCCAATAACACCCGCCTCGCCGAAGTAGACGGGCTGGGCGACCTGTCCCATGCCTCCGTGGTGTTTTCGCGTGATGCCCGCTATGCCTATGTGTTCGGGCGCGACGGGGGTTTGAGCAAGATTGACCTGTTACAGGCCGGGATCTCCAAACGCATCTTGCAGGCCGGTAACAGTATCGGCGGCGCCATATCCCAGGATGGCCGACTGGTCGCCGTATCCAACTATGAGCCTGGCGGTGTCCGTATTTTCGATGCCGAAACGCTGGCGCCGGTCGCGGATATACCGGCGGAGTATGCGCCGGGTAAATTTTCCAAGGTTGTCGGCCTAGTGGACGCCCCCGGCAATCGCTTCGTATTTTCACTCTACGATGCCGACCAGATCTGGGTTGCGGATCTGTCCGATCCAGACAAGCCGGCAATCACCCATTTCAATAACATCGGTCGCGCGCCCTATGACGCGCTGATCACACCGGACGGTCGCTACTACATTGCCGGGCTTTTCGGTGAGCCCGGCCTGTCACTGCTTGACCTGTGGCATCCCGAGCAAGGCCCGCGCCGCATACTGGAAGGTTATGCAAAACGCGACGAACAACTGCCGGTTTACAAGATGCCGCACCTGGAAGGCTGGGCGGTTGCCGGTGAGCGCGCCTACATTCCGGCGGTAGGGCAGCATAAGGTGCTGGTGATCGATACCCGGAGCTGGCAACAGCAACAGGCCATCGAGGTCCATGGTCAGCCTGTTTTCGTCATGGCCAGGCCCGACGGCCGCCAGGTCTGGGTGAATTTTGCACACCCGGACAACGACACGGTACAGATCATCGACGTTGAAACCGCAACGATCATCAAGACGCTGAAACCCGGCAAGGCCGTGTTGCACATGGAGTTCGCTCCGCGTGGCGAAAAGGTCTGGATCTCGGTGCGGGATGAAGACCGGGTGGATGTCTACGACACCGACAGCCTCGAGCGCATTGCCGAGCTTCCGGCACAAAAACCCAGCGGTATTTTCTTCACGGACCGCGCACACCGGACAGGCCTGTAGTCATGAACCTGCTCACCCAACGCCTGCTGAACGACTATCAACGTGGGTTCCCGTTATGTCCGCACCCCTTCGACCGGCTTGCGAATGACCTGCAAACCACGCCCGACGATGTAATCGATCAATTCCGTACGCTACAGGATCGTGGCGTGGTCAGCCGCATCGGGCCTGTGTTTCGTCCCAACACCGTGGGCGCGAGCACGCTCGCTGCCATGGCCGTTCCGCCTGAAAAACTGGTTGAAGTTGCAGAACAGGTCAACGCATTCCCGCAGGTAAACCACAACTACGAACGCGAACACAGCTTCAATCTCTGGTTCGTGGTGACTGCGGCAAGCGAAGCTGAGGTCAAGGCAACGCTCGATGACATTCGTCAGGCGACCGGTATTGAAGTCATGCCCTTGCCACTGCTACGCGACTATCACATCGATCTGGGCTTCCGCATGACATTGAACGACAGCGAGGATGTCACTGAGTTACCAGGCCGCAACAGCCCTGTGCAGTCGAATCTGTCGGCTTCATCGTATGACATCGACAGTGATGACCTGATTGCCGCAATTCAGCATGGCTTGCCGCTGGTCGCGCGTCCCTACCAGGTGATCGCAGAGCGTATGGGTTGCTCGGAAGAAGCACTGATCCAACGCCTGCAATCGCTGATCGATGCCCGCATCATCAAGCGACTCGGTGTCGTCGTCCGCCATCACGAACTGGGCTATCGCGCCAACGCCATGGTGGTGTGGGATGTCCCCGATCATCAGGTCGATGCCATCGGCCAGCGGCTTGGCGACCAGGACTGCGTGACCCTGTGTTATCAGCGGCCCCGTCACCGTCCTCAATGGCCCTACAATTTGTTCTGCATGGTACATGGCAAGGACAGGGACGCGGTACTTGCCTGTATCCGGCAGTTCGCCCTGGAACTCGGCATTCATCACTTGCCACGCGAGGTATTGTTCAGCGGGCGCCGCTTCCGTCAACGTGGCGCCTGGTACCGGATGCCGAACTGATGGACGCTCTCGACCGCCGCATCATCAATGAACTCCAGGGTGGCTTCCCGGTCACCGCGCATCCCTGGCGCGATGTTGCAGAACAGATAGGCTGCACTGAAAGCGAGCTGATGACACGCGTCAGCTGTATGCTTGATAGCGGACTGCTGACCCGTTTCGGCCCGATGTTTCACGCCGAACGAATGGGTGGCGCCTTATGCCTGTGTGCCTTGCAAGTCCCTGCGCAACGCTTCGACGAGGTCAACGCCATCGTCAACGCCATGCCGGAAGTGGCCCACAATTACCAGCGCGACCACAGCTTCAACATGTGGTTCGTGTTGGCCACGGATAACCCGGAGCGGATCGACACAGCCGTGGTGCAGATTGAACAACACACCGGCCTGCCGGTACTGCGCCTGCCGAAACTGGACGAGTACTTCGTCGGCTTGCGGTTTCAGGTATAGCGAATGAACCTGACAACACAGAACGCCGCGCCGCTGGATCCAGACGAACTCGATCGTCGCATCGTACTGGCCACCCAGTCCGGCCTGCCGCTGGTTGCCGAACCCTATCATCAGGTCGCTGCACAATTGGGAGTTTCCGCGGATCTGGTCATGGATCGCATCCGGACCATGCAGCACGATGGCCGCATTCGCCGCATTGGTGTCGTGCCCAATCACTATCGGCTCGGTTACGTCGCCAACGGCATGTCGGTGTGGGATATCCCCGATGAGTTCATCGACGATGCAGGCCATGAGGTGGGGCAGCTTGACTTCGTCAGCCATTGCTATCACCGCCCGCGGCGTTTGCCGGAATGGCCCTACAACCTGTTCGCCATGATTCATGGCAAGACCCGGGAACAGGTCGAGCGGCTCGTCGCCGGCCTTGCCGAACAGCTGGGTGAGCGCACGAGATGTCATGCTGTGCTGTACAGCAGCCGGATTCTGAAGAAAACCGGAATGAGGCTCGCTGACTGATATGTTTCGTATCTCGCAATACATGCAAGCCTTGTTGCAACCCGCCCCGGATGTTCTACCGGCGGCGCGCAAACCGTCGGGGCCCGTCGTGATCTGGAACCTGATCCGCCGCTGTAACCTGACCTGCAAGCATTGTTATTCGATCTCTGCCGACATCGATTTCCCCGGCGAACTGACTACCGAAGAAGTCTTTGCCGTGATCGATGACCTGAAGGCATTTGGTGTGCCCGTGCTGATCCTATCTGGCGGTGAACCCTTGCTACGGCCGGATATTTTCGAGATTTCGCAGCACGCGAAAGCGCTCGGATTCTACGTCGGCCTGTCCAGCAACGGTACCCTGATCGACACGGACAACATCGAGCGCATTGCGTCCGTGGGCTACGACTACGTCGGCATCAGCCTCGACGGCATGCGTGACACGCACGATCGGTTTCGCCAGAAGGCAGGCGCATTCGACGCCTCGCTTCGGGCCATACGCCTGTGCCGGGACGCCGGCATCAAGGTCGGCATGCGTTTCACACCGACCCAGGACACCGCGGATCAACTGCCGGATCTGCTCCGCCTGATGGATGACGAGGGCGTCGACAAGCTGTACGTCTCGCATCTCAATTACGGTGGCCGCGGTAACCGGCATCGCGGCTCGGACGTGGTGCATGTCACCACACGACGCATCATGGACCAGCTGTTCTCGGCCTGCTGGTCCGACCTGCAGGCCGGGCGTAACCGCGAATACGTCACCGGCAACAACGATGCCGATGGCGTGTACCTGTTACAGTGGGTCGCCCGCAATCTGCCGGATCGTTACGACGAAATGCGCGAACGCCTGCGGCGCTGGGGTGGCAATTCCTCAGGCATCAACATTGCCAATATCGATAACCAGGGTCATGTACACCCCGACACCTTCTGGTGGAACTACAGCCTCGGTAATGTGCGCGAGCGCCCGTTCTCCGCGATCTGGCCGGATACCTCGGACCCTCTGATGGCCGGACTGAAAGCCGTACCGCGACCGCTGCGGGGACGTTGCGGCGCCTGTGGCTTCAAGGATGTCTGCGGTGGCAACACGCGGGTTCGCGCATTCCAGATGACCGGAGACCCGTGGTGGGAGGACCCGGCCTGCTACCTGAGCGATGAGGAACTCGACATCGACCCGGCAGACTATCGCGGCAGCCGTCCGCAACCCCTGGCGCTCATGGTCAGAACGATCCGGCGAATTGGATGAAAGCGCATATCAATATCCTGATTCGTTTCTGCCGGAGCGGGCTATGGCTGCTCCCCCTGATGCCTGTCTTGCCCTCGATGGCCGCGAATGATCAGGCTGCATGGACCCTCTATGCACAACATTGCGCCGCCTGCCACGGCGGTGATCGCCTGGGCGCCATCGGTCCCGCGTTATTACCGGAAAACCTGGGCCGCCTGAAGCAGGACATGGCCTTCGAGGTCATCCGCAACGGGCGCGTCGCCACGCAAATGCCGGCTTTCAGCGGGACGCTGAAAGATGACGACATCGACAAGCTGGTCGATTTGATCTACAGCGCGACCGCGACCGAACCTGGCTGGGGCGCAAGCGAAATCAACGCCAGTCACGTCGTCTACGAATCCGCTCTCACGAAGGGCAATGCCAGCGACATAAAACCCGTATACGACGCCGACCCGCTCAACCTGTTCCTGGTCGTGGAAAGCGGCGACCACCATGTCACCGTGCTCGACGGCGATCGTTTTGAGCCGATACACCGCTTCCCCTCGCGGTTCGCGCTGCACGGCGGGCCGAAGTATTCCAGCGACGGACGCTTTGTTTACTTCGCCTCGCGCGACGGCTGGATCAGCAAGTTTGACATGTACACGCTGAAACTCGTCGCCGAGATCCGCGCCGGCATCAACACCCGCAACGCCGCGGTCTCGGCAGACGATCGTTTTGTCATGGTGGGCAACACCCTGCCGCGCACACTGGTGATCCTCGATGCCGGCGATCTCAGCCTGGTAAAGGTCATCGACGTGAAAGACGATCATGGCAACAGTTCGCGTGTCAGCGCGGTATATACCGCGCCGCCGCGCGACAGCTTCATCGTCGCGCTGAAAGACATCAAGCAGGTCTGGGAAATCAATTACACGGATAACCCACCGAAAGTGTTTCGTGGTTACGTGCACGACTACAGGATGGGTGAAGGCCTCGCCGAGCCAGGACGTTTCCCGATACGGATGATTGATGCCGACGATTATCTCGACGATTTCTTCTTCGACCAGGACTACCAGCACCTGATCGGCGCCTCGCGTTCGGGCAAGGGCCAGGTGATCAACCTGGTGGTCGGTCGCAAGATCGCCGACATCGACCTGCCCGGCCTGCCGCATCTTGGTTCCGGCATCACCTGGCCATGGCGCGATACCACCGTGCTCGCCACGCCCAACCTGAAGGACGGCGTGGTCAGCATCATCGATATGAAGACCTGGAAGACAGTGAAAAAACTCGAGACCAGCGGTCCCGGTTTCTTTCTGCGCAGCCACGAAAACTCACCCTACGCCTGGGTCGACACCTTCGTTGGCCCGCATAAGGACGAGATGCACATCATCGACAAGGACAAGCTGGAGATCGTGAAGACACTGACACCGGCACCCGGCAAGACGTCCGGCCACGTCGAGTTCACACGTGATGGCCGTTATGCCCTGCTCAGCATCTGGGAGATGGATGGTGCGCTGGTCGTGTACGACGGCAACAGCCTGCAGGAGATCAAACGTCTGCCCATGAAGAAACCGGTAGGCAAGTACAACGTGTACAACAAAATCAACCTGTCTTCCGGCACCAGTCACTGAGCGGTAAACCGGCTATGCGCAACACCCGAAATGTACACTCACAAACAGCCACTGGAGGAGACCTGCCATGAGCACGATATTCACCAAGAGCATGGCGAGAAACATCTATTACGGAGGCAGTGTTTTTTTCATCCTCCTGTTTCTCGCCCTGACCTTCCATACCGACCGCGCCATTGTCAGTCGTGACAACCGCGTGGCCCTGACCGAACAGGTGGCGCTCGGCAAGCTCGTCTGGGAGGAAAACAACTGCATTGGCTGTCACACCCTGCTGGGCGAAGGCGCCTATTACGCCCCCGAACTCGGTAATGTCTACACCCGGTTCGGCAACTCGACCGAGGCGATCATCGGCTTTATTCGCAGTCGCCCTGCCGAGGGTATTCCGGGGCGGCGCAGCATGCCGCAATTCAATCTCTCCGACGAAGAACTGGAAGCCATCGCGGAGTTTCTGAAATACACCAGCGAGATCGACGCCGCTGGCTGGCCACCGAACGTTCAGGGCTGAGGAGGACTTGACCATGAAATATCAATCCCAAACCGTTGCCAAACCCTACTTCATCGCCGCCATCGGTCTGTTCGTCGGCCAGATCCTGTTCGGCCTGGTCCTCGGACTGCAGTACGTCTGGGGCGACTTCATGTTTCCGGAAATCCCGTTCAACGTGGCGCGCATGGTGCATACCAATCTGTTGATCGTGTGGCTGCTGTTCGGTTTCATGGGGGCGGCCTACTACCTGGTGCCCGAGGAATGCGAATGCGAGATCCACAGCCCCGGGCTTGCCATCCTGCTGTTCTGGGTATTCCTGGTCGCCGGCGCACTCACGGTACTCGGCTATCTGCTGGTGCCTTACGCCGGCCTCGCGGCGCTGACCGGTAATGAATACTTCCCGACCATGGGCCGGGAGTTCCTGGAACAGCCGACCATCACCAAGATCGGTATCGTCGTCGTGGCGCTGGGCTTTCTCTACAACGTCGGCATGACCGTGCTCAAAGGGCGCAAGACCGTCGTCAATCTGGTGCTGTTGACGGGCCTGTTGGGACTGGCGCTGCTGTTCCTGTTCTCGTTCTACAATCCGGATAACCTGGTCAAGGACAAGTTCTACTGGTGGTGGGTGGTTCACCTGTGGGTAGAGGGCGTCTGGGAGCTGATCCTCGGCGCGATCCTGGCTTTCGTTCTCATTAAAGTCACGGGCGTGGACCGCGAGGTCATCGAAAAATGGCTGTATGTCATCATCGCGATGGCCCTGATCACCGGCATCATTGGCACGGGACATCACTACTTCTGGATCGGCACCCCGGAGTACTGGCAGTGGTGGGGCTCCATCTTCTCCGCCCTGGAACCCTTGCCGTTCTTCATGATGACCGTGTTTGCCTTCAATATGGTCAACCAGAGAAGGCGACAGCATCCTAACCAGGCCGCTGTACTGTGGGCGTTGGGTACCGCCGTCATGGCCTTCCTGGGCGCGGGTGTATGGGGATTCCTGCATACCCTGGCTCCCATAAACTACTACACCCACGGCACGCAGATCACCGCCGCTCACGGTCACATGGCCTTCTTCGGCGCCTATGTCATGATCGTGTTGACCATGATTTCCTACTCCATGCCGAAACTGCGCGGACAGGAAGCCAGCGACATGCGCTCCCAGGTACTGGAGATGTGGTCATTCTGGTTCATGACGGTGTCCATGGTGTTCATCACCCTGTTCCTCACCGCCGCCGGTGTACTGCAGGTCTATCTACAGCGTTACTCGGACACGCCCATGCCGTTCATGGCGGTGCAGGAGAAGATCGAACTGTTCTACTGGCTGCGTGAACTGGCCGGGGTCGTGTTCATGATTGGCCTGGTCATGTACGTGATCTCGTTTTTCGTCAAGGGTGGCGAGCGCTATGCGCTTGAGTCAAACTGATACGGCAACAGAGCTGCCCGGTTCTTTCCCGCTAGGGTTAAGAGCCGGGCAACACCGGACTGACTATGCCGAGTACCGATAAATTAAGGCATTCGCACGAGACAGTGCCATACTATCGCCCGCGTGCGGGCGAAGTGGAACTGTTCGGCTACGCCTGGCGCAACCAGCTCCCGGTGTTGCTAAAAGGACCCACCGGCTGTGGCAAGACGCGTTTCGTCGAACACATGGCCGCGCGCCTCGGCCGGCCGCTGTACACCGTAGCCTGTCACGACGATCTCACCGCGGCCGACCTGGTCGGCCGTCATCTACTCAGCGATGGCGGCACCTGCTGGCATGACGGGCCGCTGACCCGCGCGTTGCGTGAAGGCGCTATCTGTTATCTCGATGAAATCGTCGAGGCGCGCAAGGACACCACGGTCGTGCTGCACCCGCTGTCTGATGACCGGCGTATCCTGCCCATCGAACGCACGGGCGAGACCCTTCATGCCCCGCCGGAATTCATGCTGGTGGTTTCATACAACCCGGGTTACCAGAACCTGTTCAAGGGTATGAAACCCTCCACCCGCCAGCGCTTCGTATCGCTGCGTTTCGATTACCCGCCAGCTAAGGAAGAAACCGAGATCATCAGCGCAGAGGCGGGCGTGGATGCCGTCGCAGCAGGCCGACTCGTGCAACTGGGTGGCAACCTGCGTGCGCTCAAGGATCATGACCTGGAAGAATCGGTATCCACCCGCCTGTTGATTTACTGCGCTCGTCTCATCCGTGATGGTTTTGACCCGATCGAAAGCGCCCGCGCGTCTTTGATCGAACCCCTGAGTGACGACCCCGCGACCATCGACGCCCTGATGGAAGTCGTGCAGGCCAGCCTGGGTTGACACCATGGACAAGACCCCGGGCCAGGCGCTGGCCGTCAGCGCCGAGGTACTCTACCTCGTTAACCTGATGTTACTGCCGGGGGTCGCCTTTCTTGCGCTGCTCATACTGTTCCTGCTGCAACGCCGCCACAGCCCGCCGCTGGCGCTCAATCACCTGACGCAGACCACCGGAGTCAGTATTATCGGCGGCGGCCTGATCGTCATCATCCTCGCGGTCATCGTTGCGACGGGCGGCCTGGATGCGGCCTACACCTGGGTGGTTGCCGTGCTGTACTTCACCTTCATCCATAGCACCCTGATCCTGTGCGGTGTGATCGGACTAGTACGTGCGCTGGCCGGCCAGACCTGGCGCTATCCACTCATCGGCCGCCACCTGCCCGCATGAACCGGACCCAGAAACTCCGCCTGGTGACGCGTGGCGGATTTTTTCTGCTGTTCATCCTGGCTCCGCCACTGGACCTGTTTCGCTACGACCTCACACAGGGCCACTTCATCATACTGGGACAGGCCTGGACACTGGGGATCGAAAGCGACCCGCAAGCGCAGCTCAGCATGAATGTGCTCCTGCGCGGTTTGCTGCCGGTACTGGCCTTCGTGGCGCTGGCGTTGTGGATTGCCTGGCGTTACGGGCGCCTGTACTGTGGCTGGCTGTGCCCGCATTTCAGCGTGGTGCAGATTATCAACGGTCTGATGCGGCGCGCCTGCGGGCGGCTGTCGCTCTGGGATAATACCGCTTTGCCGGAGGCGCAGGCGGACGGCACCCGGATCACACCCTCTTCTGCCTGGTGGCTCATGGTCATACCCGCGGTTATCGGTTTTGCCCTGCTGTGGGCCGTTTCGCTGCTCACCTACCTGCTGCCACCACTGGAAATCTGGCATAACCTCGTGCACGCGACGCTGACCCGCAATCAAACGTCGTTCATAGCGGTCGGCACCGCACTCTTCATCATCGAGTTTACCTTCGCCAGGCATCTGTTCTGCCGCTACGGCTGCGCCGTTGGCCTGTTCCAGAGCCTGGCCTGGATGGGAAACCGCAAGGCGCTGGTGGTGAAGTTCGACCACCGGCATGCGCGGGCCTGCGCGAGCTGCGACGCATCCTGCGAGCACGCCTGCCCGATGCGCCTGAAACCACGCGGCAGCAAACGCCGCATGTGGTCATGCACCCAGTGCCAGCTCTGCGTACAGGCCTGCGAGAACGTCAACGCCAGCCATGATCCGCCCAGTGTGCTGGTCATGGCATCGGGGCCGGATGCGCTCGAGCGACCGCTTGCGCATGCCGGCAAACACGGTCAAGCCGCCGACCCTGCGGGTTCGCACAACAGGTACTGACATGGAGGAACTTGTCGGTCGCATCTGGCACCGGGTCGCCACCCGTCTCGCACGCCAGGACTACCCGGAACACGCGCTGCGGCTCACCGACGTTCGCCAGTCCGTCGCGATATTGTTTCGCGCCCTGGGTGACGATCCGGGGCTGCGGGTAGAAGCGGCAACAGCCACGACCAGTCGGTCACCACGCCAGCTGGCGCAACGCATCGCAGGCGTCGGGCGAACCGTAGAATGGGCCTGGCGCGACGAGGAAACGCTGCGTCTACCGGCATCCATTGCTGTCTTTCCAGAGACCGGGCTCAACCGCGACCTGTACCTGTGGCTGGCCGCGCTCGCCGCAATACCCTGCCCAAACCCGGCAGAGAACTGGCTGCAGCGCAGCACCCGGGCTGTCACGGCGTTGCTGGAAAGGTATCCCGGGCTGCGCGTGCGCTATCAGCGGCTGGTCGAGGCCCACATAGCGCAACGCCCGCTGCCATCCGGACGACACCACAACCGGCTGTCCACAGAAACGGCGATACGCCATGCCTTGCGCAACCCGGAAGCACGCGATCATCCCCGTCTACCCGCTGAAACGCGGATCTTCCCGGTGCCGTTGTGGTTGCATCCCGAGCCCCCAACGATGGCGGTAGCCAGGGCATCGGTTTCGAACGACGACGAGGCCTCACCCAGCCAGGATTGCCATGATGTCGAGGATGGCCGTCGCCGGATGGGGCAACGGGTCGACCCGCCGGGCGAACGGGGCGGGTTGCTGGCGTTTCGCCTGGAGAGCCTGTTCACCCGCGCAGAATATGCGGCCGTGGACCGGGAAACCGAGGAAACCCTCGACAAGGATGTGGCCGGCGCGCTGGACGATATGGACGTGTTGAGCCTGTCGCGGGAACGGAAAACCACGGCCTCCCGGGTGCGTTTCGATCTCGACCTGCCTGCCGAGGAGCACGACGACATTCTCATCAGCGGTGACATCACACTGCCGGAGTGGGATTACCGCAGCGCGCAATGGTTGCCCGCGCACTGCCAGGTACAGGAATTTATGCCGCGGGACGTCGTACCGATGCCGCTTCCGCAGGCGCTGTCTGGCCGTGCCCGAAAGCTGCGCGCCCTGTTCGAGGAACTGAAACCGCGCAGGATCTGGCAACGGGCGCAACCGGAGGGCAGCGAACTGGATATCGACGCCTGTATCGCCTGGCAAGCTGAACGCAGGCGGGGGCAGGCGGGTGATGACTCCGGGCTGTTCCGAAGTTTCCACAATGCCGAACGTGACCTGTCCTGCCTGCTGCTGGCTGACCTGTCACTGTCAACGGACAGCCACGTCAGCGATGATCAGCGCGTCATCGATGTCATCCGGGAAACGCTGTTCCTGTTCTCCGAATCCCTGGCTGCCACCGGAGACCGCTACGCGCTGTACGGATTCTCCTCCAGGCGCAGGGATCATATACGCATGACCCTGCTCAAGCGCTTCGCCGAGACATACAACGACGAATGCCGCGGCCGGATCGCGACCATCCGCCCCGCATACTACACGCGCATGGGTGCGGCCATTCGCTATGCGACGGACGTGCTCGCACAGGAATCCAGCAGTCACCGCCTGTTACTGATCCTGACCGACGGCAAGCCCAACGATCTTGACCTGTATGAAGGACGCTACGGCATCGAGGATACGCGCAAGGCATTGAGCGATGCGACGCGATCGGGCTTGCGCCCCTTCTGCGTCACCATCGATCGCAAGGCCGATACCTATCTGCCCTACCTGTTTGGCAGCAGTGGTTACCTGCATGTGCGCAACGCACGCGAACTCCCGGCAACCTTGCCGCGCCTGTACGCCCGACTTACTGCCTAGACTGGACTACCCGAGCGCAGATACTCGCGAAGTTTCTCGATATCCCTGATCTGTACGGTGTTGTCATTGACATGCAGATAGCCACCGTCAGACAACTTTGACAGCACCCGTGAGAAGGTCTCTGGCGTCATGGACAGCCGGGAGGCAATCACATGCTTTGGCGTATCGAACTGCACGACGCTGCTCTGCAAATCCGTACTCGGCACCTCGTCGAGCAAAAAGGCGATCAACCGAAACGCCGCGCTGTGCAGCGAGAGCCGGTCAATTTCAGTCAGCTGCCAATGCAAGCGTCGACTCATTTGGGCCAGTACCGCGAAACAGGCATCAATCGACTGGCGTAAAATATCCTTGTACGTATCTGAATCGATTGCCCAGACCTCACTGTCAACCAGTGCGCTGGCAGTGACAGGATACGAATGATCGCCGGAAAACAGCACGGCTTCCGCAAAGGTTGCGCCAGGGTTGAGCAAATCGATTATCTTTTCGTGACCATCCCGCGAAACGATCGCGACCTTGATCCTTCCTGCCTGCAGGAGATAAAAATCGGTGGCCGGCTGGTGTTGCTCAAACAACACCTCGCGTTCACGCAAACGAACGTGGCGGGTATGAATGAGCACCCGCTCCAGCTGGTCTTTGCTTAAACTGGAAAACAGTATGCTGTGTCTCATGCTTTGGCGTGCATGACCCCGCTGCGCATCGTCCAGGTATTGAGGATGCATGTTGCCCTCGAAAGTAATTTAGGCAGGCCTTGATTTTCAAGGCTATCAGCGGGTTACATAACTCCACCGACGACACTATCATACTCTATCGCCGCTAACGATGGCATACCCGATCCAGTCCGCAATCCCTTGCCGCACCCGCACTACACAGGATGAAACGTGAACGCTGACAGTAACAGCACTGCAGAATTACCAGCCATAGTTCAGACGGGTTTCCGTCCGTTCTTCCTCGGAGCGATGATCTATTCGATCGTTGCCATGGGCCTCTGGTCGCTGCAACTGATGCAGCATACCGGGCTCGACCTCGATACCGTAGGCCCTGCGCTCTGGCATGGACACGAGATGGTATTTGGCTACGCCATGGCCGTGATCGCCGGCTTCCTGCTCACTGCGGTACAGAACTGGACTGGCGGCAAGACCGCGCAAGGTCGGACACTGTTACTGCTATTCGGGCTGTGGCTGGTATCGAGACTGCTCGCACTGGCTCCATCCACAGAGTTGATGCGGATCATGCTGGTGTCCAGCAGCCTGTTTTACCTGTTGCTGCTGACGGCATTGATACGTCCGTTGATTGCTGCCGGCAACAAGGCCCAACGGGGCATTCTTGGCAAGTTGGTTCTGCTGTTTGCGCTGGATGCCGTCTTCCTGGCCTCCGCCTGCGGCTGGCTTGATAAAGCTTACGCCCGCCCCGCCCTGCTCATTGCGGTGTATACCGTCATCGGCCTGATCCTGGTGATGGCGCAACGTGTCGTGGCGCCCTTTACCCGGAACGCTATCAATGATGGCGATCGCGTGCGGGAATACCGTTTTGTGCCACAGGTCTCGTTGATTGCGTTGCTGGTGTTCGTGTTGGCCGACATCATGTCCTGGCAGAACCTGTTACTCATAAGCGGGCTCATCTGTTTTGCGGCCAACGCAATCAGACTGTACGGCTGGCACAGCCCGGAGATCTGGCGCCTTCCGCTGGTGTGGGTGTTGCATATGGCGATCCTGTTCATCACGTTGGGATTCCTGTTGCGGGGTACCGCACATGTATTTGGCATGCATGCATCACTCGGCCTGCATGCGATGACCTATGGCGGCATTGGCCTGGTCACTACGGGAATGATGACACGCGTTACCCTGGGTCATACCGGCCGCAACGTATTTCAGCCGCCTGCGGGCATCGCGGCTATCTTCCTGTTATTGACGGCTGGCGCAGTGACGCGTGCCCTGCTACCGCTAGTAGCGATGGAACACTACTTGTTGCTTGTACAGATGTCGCAGTTTTTATGGATCGGCGCCTTCGTACTGATGCTGGTTTATTTATTCGAGCCATTGATCCAGACAAGGATTGATGGACGTTATGGATAAGTGAATGTTTCGTATCGTCCACTTCCAGCTGGTCTCTACCATACGGTCCCGGACATCTAGCAAGCGTTCACGAACTGCAGGGACAAAAACCGGCAGGACACATGGATAATCACCGATACCATGAATGGCTTGAAACACAAGGCATGGTATTGGCGCACCGCACAACACCTGGGGGTGGTGATACCATGATTTATACCATTGAAAAATTCGGGTAACTGCTTGCCGATGCCTGCCAGTGCCAGACGTTGCCAGACAGAAGTGAGGATAAGTGATTGGTTTTACGTACTTACTGCAGCTAGATGCCTGTGAGTGCCAGGCAGTGCCGGATCTGCGCTACTCCCACTCGATGGTCGCGGGCGGTTTGCCCGAGATGTCGTAGGCGACGCGCGAGACGCCGGGCACCTCGTTGATGATGCGCCGCGAGACGTGATCCAGAAACGCGTATGGAAGTTCGGCCCAGCGCGCGGTCATGAAGTCGACGGTAACCACCGCCCGCAATACCACGACATGCTCGTACGCGCGCGCATCGCCGACGACCCCCACCGACTTGACGGGCAGAAACACCGCAAAAGCCTGGCTGACTTCGTCGTAATGACCGGCCTCGCGCAATTCATCGATGAAGATGGCGTCGGCCTGACGCAGTGTGTCCGCGTAGTCCGGCTTCACCTCACCGAGGATGCGCACGCCCAGCCCCGGCCCCGGAAACGGATGCCGGTAGACCATGTCGGACGGCAGGCCGAGTTCGACGCCGATCCTGCGGACTTCGTCCTTGAACAGCTCGCGCAGCGGTTCGCAGAGTTTCAGGTTCATGTGCGCGGGCAGGCCGCCGACGTTGTGATGTGACTTGATCACGTGCGCCTTGCCCGTGCGAGCGCCGGCCGACTCGATGACATCGGGATAGATCGTGCCCTGGGCGAGCCAGCGCGCGTCGTCGATTTTTGCGGCTTCGCGCTCGAACACCTCGATGAACCGGTTGCCGATGATCTTGCGCTTGGCCTCGGGGTCGTCAACCCCCTTGAGTGCGGCCATGAACTCTTCGGCGGCATCCACGCGGATCACCTTCACCCCCATATGCCGCGCGAAGGTCGCCATGACCTGATCGCCCTCGTTCAGACGCAGCAGGCCGTTGTCGACGAACACACAGGTGAGACGATCGCCAATCGCGCGATGCAGCAGCGCGGCGACGACCGAGGAATCCACGCCGCCCGAAAGCCCGAGAATCACGCGGTCGGTCCCGAGCTGCTGGCGCAGATGCGCTATGCTGTCGTCGATGATGTTGCCCGGTGTCCACAAGGCCTGGCAGCCGCAAATCTCGTGCACGAAGCGTTCGATGATGCGCTGACCCTGGCGCGTATGCGTGACTTCCGGGTGGAACTGCACGCCGTAGTAGCCGCGTGATTCGTCGGCCATGCCGGCCAGCGGCGCTGAATCGGTCTGGGCAATCACCGAGAAACCCGGCGGCAGCGCCTCGACGCGATCGCCATGGCTCATCCAGACATCGAGCAGTCCGTAGCCTTCAGGGCTCGTGTGATCCTCGATCTCGCGCAGCAGCCGCGAGTGACCGCGGGCGCGCACGCGTGCGTAGCCGTATTCACGTTTGGCCGATGCCGCGACCTCGCCGCCAAGCTGCGCCGCCATGGTCTGCATGCCATAGCAGATGCCGAGCACCGGCACGCCGGTTTCGAACACGAACGCCGGTGCGCGGGGCGTGGAATCAGCGGTGACGGTCTCGGGGCCGCCGGACAGCACGATACCGCGCGCAGCGAAATCGCGCATCGCCGCGACGTCGCCGTCCCAGGGGTGAATCTCGCAGTAGACGCCCGCCTCACGCACCCGCCGGGCGATCAGTTGGGTGTACTGGGAGCCGAAATCCAGAATGAGAATGCGATCGGCATGAATGTCCGTCGTCACGCTTGCGGCTCCAGGCGGTTTGACAGTGCTTAGTCCGCGACGCGCGGGCTACGAGCGACGACCGTAGTTCGGCGCTTCCTTGGTGATCTGCACGTCGTGCACGTGGCTCTCGTGGATGCCGGCATTCGTGATCCGCACAAACTGCGGACGCGTGCGCATGGCGTCGATTGTCTCGCTGCCGGTGTAGCCCATCGAGGCCTGCACGCCGCCGAGCAACTGATGAACGATGTTCAGCATGCTGCCCTTGTACGGCACTCGGCCTTCAATGCCTTCCGGGACGAGTTTATCCGGATCATCGGTGTCGTCCTGGAAGTAACGATCTTTGGAACTTTCGCGCTGCGCCATCGCGCCCAGCGAACCCATGCCGCGATACGCCTTGTAGGAACGCCCCTGGAACAGTTCGACCTCGCCCGGGGCCTCGTCGGTGCCGGCAAACAGGCTGCCAATCATCACGCAGTGCGCGCCCGCAGCGATGGCCTTGGCGATGTCGCCGGAATAGCGAATGCCACCATCGGCGATCAAGGGAATGTCCGTGCCTTCGAGCCCACGCGCGACGTTCACGATGGCGGTGATCTGCGGCACGCCGACGCCCGCGACGATTCGGGTGGTACAGATCGAGCCTGGCCCGATGCCGACCTTGACGGCGTCCGCACCGGCCTTGGCCAGTGCCTTCGCGGCCTCGGCGGTCGCGATATTGCCGCCGATGACCTGCACCTGCGGGAAGCGTTTCTTGACCCAGGCGACGCGATCCAGCACGCCCTGGGAATGGCCGTGGGCGGTGTCCACGACGATCACATCGACGCCGGCGTCGACCAGAGCCTCGATGCGCACATCGTTGTCCGGCCCGGTGCCGACGGCCGCGCCCACGCGCAGGCGCCCGAGGTCGTCCTTGCACGAACGCGGCTTGTCCTGCGACTTCTGGATGTCCTTTACCGTGATCAGGCCACGCAGCTGGAACCTGTCGTTGATGACCAGCACCTTTTCGATGCGGTTTTTGTGCAGCAGGTCGATCACCTCGGCCCGCCCGGCGCCCTCGCGAACGGTGACCAGACGATCCTTCGGCGTCATCGCCGCGCTGACCGGCGCGTCCAAGCGGGTCTCGAATCGCAGATCGCGTCCCGTGACAATACCCACGAGTTCATCGCCGTCGACCACCGGCACGCCGGAAATCCGGTTCGCGCGCGTCAGGGCCATGACCTCGCCAATGGTGGTCCTCGGTCCAACGGTGATCGGTTCTTTGATCACGCCACTTTCAAACTTCTTGACGTTGCGCACTTCGGCCGCCTGGCGCTCAACCGAGAGATTCTTGTGCACGACGCCGATGCCACCTTCCTGCGCGAGCGCAATGGCCAGCCGCGCCTCGGTGACGGTGTCCATGGCCGCCGAGATCAGGGGGATGTTCAGCTCGATATCCCGGGTCAGCCGGGTCCGCAAATCGACCTCGTTGGGCAGAACCCGCGAATGGGCCGGCAGCAGGAGCACGTCGTCGAAGGTCAGGGCTTCTTCGGTCAGGCGCATGGGGGCAGATCGGGCTTGAAATGGGCGGCGGATTATAGCGTGGAATTGACGCACGCCCGGGAACATCGCTAACCTTGCTGGAAATTAGAGCCTGGCACCATACGGTCGCCGGCCACCTTAAGACTGGAGGAGATACCCGATGCTCAAGACCCGACTGGTCGCCACCGCGACCGCGCTGACCCTGTCGCTACTCACCAGTGCCGCCATCGCGGGCACGACCAAGGCGGGCTACGAGGCCGCCAAGGCCAGCGCCGAAACCGCCCAAAAGGCCGCTTCGACGGCCGGAGGCGAATGGCGCGACATCAGCAAGTTCCTAAAAGAAGCCGACGAAGCCGCTGCCAAAGGCGACTTTGACTCGGCCGTCAAGCTCGCGAACAAGGCTCAGAAACAGGCCGAACTGGGCAAGGCCCAAGCCGATTCTGAGTCCGTGCGCGACAACAGCCGCCCGTCGTACCTGCGATAAGCGTCTGCAATAATTCGCGTGGCCTTGGCCATTCGCGTGGAGTGCGCAGAGTGAAACACCAGAAAACGAAATCAATCCTGGAGGCTGGCATGAAGAAGATCCTCGTTCCCGCGGCCGCAGCGCTCGTGATCGCCGTCGGCGGTTGCGTGAGCAGCGGCAACACGCTGTACGAACAGCAGAACAAATACGATTCCGCCCTCGCTGCGGCGAAGGCCGCCCAGAAGAAGGCCGCGTCGGTCGACGGCGAATGGCGCGACACCGGCAAGCACATCAAGGACGCGATGGCGGCAGCGGAAAAACTGGACTATGACTCTGCCCTGAAAATGCTCAAGAAGGCGCAGATGGAAGGCGAGCGCGGCTACGAGCAGGCCACGTCGGAGCGTGCCAAGACAAACATGCATCCAAGCTATCTGTAACCCGCGCGGGTCACAGCAAGCAACGAAGCCGGGCCCTGCCCGGCTTTTTCTTTTTGGGGCGCTGTAAATTGCGGGGCCCGTCCGGCACCGAGAGCCGTGGCCCGGCTTGTCGTCAGCATCAGCTTTCGGCACGGCATTAGCAGGGTTTTATGTCCGTTTTTCAATTGGTTGCATATTTTTGTTATGGTAATTTCTGAGAATGGATCCGGCGCCACAGCCGATCCCGACACGGCTCTGCAGGGTCGGTACAATCCCGCACCTGAACCGCCCGTACTCTGGAGGCTTGGAGCGTTTCGATTCCGCAACGCCGCTGCCTGCTGATCCAGTGCCCTGCGACCGTTTCTCCACCTTCTTCACCCGTGACCGAAGCCCGACCACAAATCACCATCGCGACCGCCGAGCCGTATTCCGTCTCGCGCCTGAATCGTGAAGCTCGCCTGCTGATCGAGCGTGGACTCGGATCCGTTGCGGTCGAGGCGGAAATCTCCGGATTCAAGCGCGCCGCCTCCGGCCATCTGTACTTCAGTCTGAAAGACGACCTCGCCCAGCTGCGCTGTGCAATGTTCCGCATGCGCAGCGCCTCGCTGGCCTTCGAGCCGCGCGACGGCATGCAGGTGCTGGCACGCGGGCGCATCTCGATCTACGAAGCCCGGGGCGAGTACCAGCTGGTCGTCGACAGCCTCGAGGCCGGTGGCGAGGGCCTGTTGCGCGCCAGATTCGATCAGCTGCGCGCACGACTCGAAGCCGAGGGACTGTTTGCTCAGGCCCGCAAACGCGCCCTGCCGGAGTTTCCGCGTCAGCTCGGCGTGATCACCTCGCCGGCCGGTGCCGCCCTGCACGATGTGCTGAGCGTGCTGCGCCGCCGGTATCCGGCGCTCAACGTACTGGTGTTTCCCGCCGCCGTGCAGGGCGATGCGGCGCCTCGCGAACTGATCGACGCACTCGAACTCGCGAATCGACGCGAGGAGTGCGACCTGCTGCTGCTCACGCGCGGCGGCGGCAGTCTGGAGGACCTCTGGGCCTTCAACGACGAGGCCCTCGCGCGCGCAATCGCCGCCTCGCGCATTCCGGTCGTTGCGGCGATCGGTCACGAGGTCGATTTCACGATCGCGGACCTGGTCGCGGATGTCCGCGGGGCCACGCCGTCGGCAGCCGCCGAGTTGCTGAGTCCGGACGGACCGGCCCTGATCTCCAGACACCGCCGCGACCGGGCGCGCCTCCAGCGCGCTTTGCGGCAACTGACGGATGGCCGACGTACGACCGCCGATCACCTCTCACGCCGGCTCGCAAATGCCGGGCCGCGGCGAACGCTACAGGACGGGTTGCAGCGTACGGATGATCTGGAGCTGCGCATCCGGCGCGCGTGGATCAGCGAATTCACGCGCCGCCGACAGGGCCTGCAAGGCATGACTCAGAGGCTCGCGCGGGTCGATCCACGCCGGCAGCAGCTGCGCTCGCGCGAGCGTCTCCATGCGCTCCGTCGGCGACTCAAGGCGGTAGCGCGCGGCGGCCTTGCATCCCGGCAGACCGCAGCCGTGCAACTCGTCGACCGGCTCGGTCGGCGGTCGCCGGGAAGCCGCCTGGAGCTCGCCGTTCGATCCGTGGAACAGCTGCACCTGCGGGCACGCCGCGTCTTCGACGCTGTGCACGCACGGAGGCACGAACGGCTCGCCGCTGCGGCACGCGCCCTGCACGCTGCCAGTCCGATCGCCCTGCTGGGGCGCGGCTACACGCTGACCTTCGCTGCCGACGGCAGCGCACTTGCCAGTTCAGCCACGCTCGCACCCGGGGATCGAATCACGACGCGCTGGACCGACGGCCGCGTCGTAAGTCGCGTGATCGGGCACCTGTCTGACGACCACCCCGATGGAGATATCAAATGATATTCCGTCTCCATGCGGCTGTTTTATCAGCGATTTTTAACTGCGGATCGGCACTGGCCGCACTACCGGATGCCAGCGCCGTGCCAGGCGGCATCGCACAGATCGAACTGGGTTCCACCGCCAGCGCCGCGCCGCGGGCGTTCTACGACAACCGACCGGTCATGGTCCGCGCCGAACGGGACCGATGGATTGCGCTGGTCGGAATTCCGTTGTCGATCGAACCCGGACGGCAGTCGGTTCGTATTGAACCTGCGGATGGCTCCGCGCCCCGGAATCTGACGTTCGCGATCGGGGCGAAGGCGTATCGCGAGCAGCGTCTCACCATCCAGAACCAGCGCAAGGTCGACCCGAATCCCGAGGATCAGGCGCGCATCGCGGCCGAGGGACCACGCAAGGCCCGCGCCCGTTCGGTGTTCACGGCCGATCCACAGATCGACCCTTTCCCCCTTCAGTTGCCAGTGCGCGGCCCGTTCAGCAGTCCGTTCGGACTGCGCCGGTTTTTCAACGGCCAGGCACGCAGCCCACACTCGGGGCTCGATATTGCCGCGCCGCGGGGCACACCGGTTGCGGCCGCTGCGGCCGGTCACATCGTCGAGGCCGACGATTTCTTTTTCAGCGGCAACGTGGTGTTCGTGGACCACGGTCAGGGGCTGATCACGCTGTACGCGCACCTCGACCGCATCGACGTTCGCGTCGGGGACGCGGTGCAGCGCGGACAGGTCATCGGCACGGTCGGATCGACCGGTCGGGTGACCGGGCCGCACCTGCATTGGACGGTCTATCTGAACGCCACGCCGGTCGATCCCCTGCTGTTCGTCGCCGGGGCCGACCTTCCGGCGCCAGACGAGACCTCCGACACGAAATCCCGCTGAGCAAGCTGCTACCTTTTTAACCTTGATGAAGCCGCTGACCCACATCTCCGGATTCACCCGCCGCCGCAATGCCGCCTCGCGAGGCGCGCGGCGCTCACTCTGGGGCGCCATCGGGGCGCTCTGTGCCGCCCTGACCGTGACCGGCCAGCCGCAGACGGCGGTCGCGGAGAGACATCCTTCCCGCGCAGACATCGCCCATCAGCCGCGCGGAATGTGGGGCTGGCTGGAGCGTGAGGCCGATCGTAACGGCGAGGTGCGGGTCGTGGTCGAGTTGACCGACCCGCTTACGCCCCGTGAGCGACGGGCCGGCCTGCGCGCCCACCCGCGTATCGCCCAGGCGCAGGAACGACTGCGCCGCGCTGTCGACAATGCCAGTCCGCGATCACGGGTCCATCGTCGCTACACGAATCTTCCCTATCTGACCCTGAGCGTGGACCGCGACGGCCTCGACGAACTGCAACGCAGCGCCGATGTGCGTTACATCACACCGGACGTACGCTTCGAACCGACGCTGACCCAGAGCACGACGCTGATCGGCGCAACGAACCTGTGGTCGTCGGGCTACACCGGCGCGGGCCAGGTCGTGGCGATCCTCGACACCGGAGTCCAGACCAATCACCCGTTCCTGTCTGGCAAGGTGGTCGCAGAGGCGTGTTTCTCCAGCACGGTCACCGGAACCTCGACCTCCGTTTGCCCGGACGGCCCCGACGCCGGCACCGCGCCTGATGCAGAATTCATCGGCCCGCCGGGTGGTGGCCCGTGCTCGATCAGCGGCTGCGCGCATGGCACCCACGTGGCGGGCACCGCCGCGGGGGATCAGTCCGGTCTGCACGGCGTGGCGCCGGATGCGGACATCATCGCCATTCAGGTGTTCTCGCGCTTTGATTCCGCGGCGAACTGTTCGCCCAGCACAGCGCCCTGCGTGCAGGCGTATTTCTCGGACATCATCGCGGGGCTCGACCACGTCTACGACCTGAGCGCGAGCTATCCGATCGCCGCCGCCAATCTGAGCCTCGGCGGCGGCAGCTATTCGACCGCAGCGTTTTGCGACCTGGTGTTCGCCAGCTTTGCCAACGCCGTGGAGTCGCTCAAAAGTGTCGATATCGCAACCGTGGTGGCAGCCTCCAACAGCGGCTATTCCACTGCACTCGGAGCACCGGGCTGTGTTTCGGGCAGCGTCACGGCGGGCGCCAGCGGCGACACCTCCGATTTCGTCGCGAGCTTTTCGAACCGGGCCTCCTGGCTGGACCTGTTCGCCCCCGGTGTTTCGATCTATTCGTCGGTCAGCGGCAGCGGATACGCGAACTACAGCGGCACTTCGATGGCGGCGCCCCACATCACGGGCGCTTTTGCCGCGTTACGCTCTGCGGCGCCAGCCGCCTCGGTTGACGAAATTCTCGCGGCGCTGGAAATCACCGGCGCGCCGATCACCGACGGCGCGACGGGCATGATCTACCCGCGCATCCAGGTCAACGCAGCTGCTTCGCTGTTGCTCGGCGGCGAACCGGTCGTCAACCAGATCATCGATGACGACCTGGGCGGCACCGTCATGGCGGGCCTGTTCTCGGAGACCGACACCGCAACCGGCTATCGCGGCAGCTATCAGGCGTCCGACGGGGTCTCAGCCGCGCGCTACCGCCTCACGCCAAACCTGCCCGTGGATGGCGAATACCGGGTGTTCGCCTGGTGGCCAGGGGACGCGGGGCACTCCAATTCGGCCACGCTGCGGGTCCAAAGCCTCGAAGGCACGACGGAAACCGATGTGGACCTGACGACCAACGGCGGCCGCTGGAACCTCATCGGGGACTTCCTGTTCGCAGCGGGTTCCGCCGGTTGGGTCGAAATCGAAGGCGGCATCGGCGAGGTGATTGCCGGCGACGCTGTCCGGTTCCAGCGTCTCGGCGCGATCCCGCTGCCCAACGACGCGCCAGTCATCGACTCGATTGCCGCCTCACCGGCGGTGATCTTCGACAGCCAGACCAGCCAGCTTGCAGTCAGCGCCCACGATCCGGACACCGGCCCCAGCGCCCTGTCCTACAGTTGGTCGCTACCCCCGGGGGCCGGTTCGCTCGATGATCCGACCAGTGCCACGCCGGTCTACACACCGCCCGATGTTGCGTCCACGCAGGTGTTCACCGCCTCGGTCAGCGTCTCCGATGGCGAGGATGCGGTGTCGACTTCGGTCGACATCACCGTCAGCGACACGCCTCCACCACCGAATCAGGCGCCGGTTATCGACTCGATCTCGGCCACGCCTGCGGCGATCAACGAGAGCCAGGCCAGTCAGCTTGCGGTCAGCGCCCACGATCCGGATGCCGGCCCCAGCGCCCTGTCCTACAGCTGGTCGCTGCCCCCGGGTGCCGGTTCGCTCGATGATCCGACGAGTCCGACGCCGGTCTACACACCGCCCGACGTGGCGTCCACGCAGGTGTTCACCGCCTCGGTCAGCGTCTCCGACGGCGAGGACTCGGCACTGGACTCGGTCGACATCACCGTCACCCCGGTCAGCGCCACTTCCGTCGTCACGCTGTTCGAAGACGACTTCGAGACCGATCTGGGCTGGACCGTCAATCCCGACGGTTCGGACACGGCCAC
>JAGRGH010000008.1 GCA_020445605.1 Chromatiales bacterium | reverse complement strand
TCTACGTGTTTGATGCACGCGGAATTGCCAAACGATTTCGTCATGCAGCCATTTTCGGTGCACTGGATGCCCTGGTTCCAGGGGAAACCATGCAATTTTTCAACGACCATGATCCACTGCCACTACTTGAGCAATTGCAGCAACGCTATGGCTCCGCCGTTTCCATCAACTACGTTCAGCGTGAACCGGAGCAGATCGTAATCAATTTCAAGCGCGAGACTGACTAACAAGGTCTGGATGTTGTTGTTCACCCTCGTCTTGTTCGCCCTAGCCTCGTTTGCCGGGGCGATCTTCCTTTATGCATCGGGTTACGCCATGCTAGCGCCCATTCATCTGGCGCTGGCAACTGGTGCCATGCCACTTATTACAGGTGCGATGATTCACTTCGTGCCGGTACTTACTCGAAGTAGCCCGCATGCACGAGGGATACATGCACTACCATGGCTGATGCTGTTGGCCGGCATGCTGGCTGTCAGTTCTTTTCTATTTCCATCTACACCACCTGCCCTGCGCATTGTGGCAGCAATACTCGGTATAACCACTGCCGCAATACTGGCATGGTGGATATTTCGCCTATCCCATAACAGCCTGGGTGGTTCACATCCCGGTGCATACTGGTACCTGGCTGCAATGATCTTTTTGCTGATTGGGCTGCTGACCGTACTATTGATGCAGCAATGGCCAAGCCAGTACCTGGCGCTACGCCGTTTTCACCTTCATCTCAACACCCTTGGCTTTATAGCGATCACCGCTGTGGGAACCCTGCAGGTGTTACTGCCTACCGCCCTTGGTCAACCCGACATGTTCGCAGCACAACGATTACGATCTGACCTCAAATGGGTTGTTACAGGTACTATCCTGATAGCCACAGGCGCGGCCTGGGTATGGCCCCTTATCTGGCCGGGGCTGCTGTGCTGGTTATGGCCGCTTGTAAGGCTAGGTCTTTCCTGGCTGTCGCTGTATCGAAAGGAGCCACAACACTGGAATGCTAACAGTACCGCAATTGCCGGTGCCCTCCCCGGACTGCTGATCATCTTCATATTGGGGGCTTCACATGCCAGCAATCTGGTCTCCACCATACATGCCAGTCTAGCCTATGTGTTCATTTTCCTGTTACCACTGGTTACCGGTGCGGCAAGCTACCTGATACCACTCTGGATAAGGCCCGGTATACAAACGGAATGGCACGCGCGCGCACGCCTGCACCTGGCACAATTCGGTCTGTTTCGGCTGGTTCTCTTCATCGCTGCGGGGATATTCATCACCCTGGGGTCGCTCGAATGGGGCTGGGGCCTGGCAGGAATTGCTCTGGGACTTTTTTTGATCCAGTTACATGGACTTACAAGAGGGACAACTTGAGATAATTCAATGCAACTATGATCGTTACTGATCTTGCGACCCTTCTTGTGCAGCCTTATAGCTACTCGTCATGCATTGATTTCTTCCTGAAGTGCTTGGAGCACCTCCAGAATCTGATCGATATGCGGCATCTCGCCGAAGATCATGTTTTCCATTGCGCGATAATCGGACCTGACCGAGGCCAGCACATGACCCTCCGGCACCAGCACCAAGGTACCTGGCTTCGCCAAGTC
>JAGRGH010000007.1 GCA_020445605.1 Chromatiales bacterium | reverse complement strand
TGCGAATTTCGAGCTGTTCGCACGGCTCATGGAGGAACCCAACTATGTCGGCCGTGTGTTTGGAGACATTTCCGCGATGCCGCAGATCAACCGCTTCGACCCCTGGCTGATGCGCATACTCGAGCGCGAGGACTGGGACGGGCGGTTGGTCAACGGCTCGGATTTTCCGCTGCCCGGCGTGGCGCCGCTGATCATCGTGCGCCGGCTGGTGAATGCGGGACTGCTGGCGGCCGAGCACGCGGGCGTTCTTACGGATCTGCGTGCCTACAATCCGATCCTGTTCGACTTCGTGCTCAAACGTGCGCTGGTCTGGAAGGGTCGCGGTTTCCCTGCGCGGACCTTCGAAAGCGCGCCGTTGTTCGCGCGTGATCCGGCGTCTGCATAAGGTCCTAGCGAATGTCCGCCTCGGCGGCGACGAGAAACTCCAGATAGGCGTGATAGCGCGCGCGGACTTCACGCACATAGCGCACGGTCTGCCCGCCGCGAACGTATCCGTAGCGCGCCTTTTCGGCGAACTTGGGTTGCTCCAGCAGGCGTAGTGCCTTTTCGACCTGTCCGAACCAGCGGTCCGGGTCCAGTCCCTGCTGGCGCGCGAGGATGCGCGCGTCGCGCACATGACCGACACCGGCGTTGTAGGAGGCCAGCGCAAACCACAGCCGGTCCTCGACGCGCAGATCGCGCTCGAAACGCTCGCGCAGCCAGTCGAGATAACGCACCCCGGCCTCGATGGCGCGCTCCGGCGCCAGCAGATCGTCGATCCCGAACTGCGCGGCGGTCGCTGGCAGGACCTGCATCAGTCCAAGCGCGCCGGCCGAGGACTTCGCGCGCGGATTGAACCGGCTCTCCTCGAACATCAGGGCGACGATCAGCCGCCAGTCGAAGCCATACTGCGTGGCGAAGCGCCGCACCTCGCGATCGAACGGCGACAGCTCGCTGGTGCCAGGGTGTTCCGGTGCGCCGGCCACGTCGTCGTTCGGCGATTCCACATAGCGTTGCAGCAGCAGGTTGTATTCCAGGCCGCGCAGACTGCGGCTGAAGTATTTGGAGATCGCCTCGCGCAGCGCGGGGTTCGACGCGCGCAGGTACCAGACGAAGCGGGCCTGTTCGCCGATCTCCAGCGTCTCGACGATATCCGTGCGCCCGCTCATGCGCAGGGCCAGGGACGCCTCCGCGCTGACCAGAAACGGCATCTGGCCGCTGGCGACCTGGTCGAGTAGCTGCGATGGCGTGTACTGGGTCGCGATCGGCACCAGCACGGCGCGTGGCAGATCGGTGCCGGCGGTCGCGGTCTTCAGGAGGTCCCAGACCGGAGTGCCGGGCCGCGCGAACACCGGGCGTGCCGAGAGCACTTCAAGCGACTCGGGGCGCGGTTCATCGGCACGCGTCAGGATGCTGGGTTGCACGTAGAGATACGGCGCGGTCGCGGCCAGCCCCTTGGGCACGGCCTGCGGGCGCAGCAGGCCGCCGACGATGTCGGCGCGACCGTCGGCGACCATCGCCAGCGCCTCGGTGCGGTCGCGCGCGCGAACGACGTCCAGGCGCAGGTCCAGCGCCTCGGCAAGCTGGTGCGCCAGCTCGTACTGAAAGCCACGCTGCTCGCCCTTCCACAGATAGTGATGTCCGCGCGCGTCACGCAGGGCGATGCGCAGGCTGCCGCGCGCGCGCACCTCGGGCAGGTCACCGGTCGATCGCTCGCGCTCGACCCGCGCGAGCAGTTCGCGTTCGAGAAACCGGTCCAGCGCGAGCAGGGCCTCCGGTTGCCCTTTGCGGATCGCGAAGGCGGCCAGCCGTTCGCCCGGCAGGGTCTGCACGACGCGGATTGCGGGATGCCCGGGCGCCGCGGCGGCAAATTCGTCGGCACTCTCGGCGAGCCGGTCGACGCCGCCATCGGCAAGCAGGTTCAGCCGTGCGTCGATGTCGAGCTGGTCATCGAGCGGCAGCAGTTCGATCCCCGGGTACTGCTGCGCAACCGCCTCGACATCCACCCAGGCCGCGCTGGCCTCGATCGCGCCGATGCTGTGCCTGCGCAGCTCCTTCGGATGGACGCTCTTGTGACTGCCGGGTGGGCCAAGGATCGCGGTCTGGAGATGCTCGAACGGCACGCTGAAGTCCAGCTGCTCGCGCCGCGCTCCGGTGACGGCATGGCGCGCGGCGATGATGTCGCCCTCGCCAGCCAACAGTGCGCGGTCCAGATCGGCCTTGCGTTTGACCGCAATGATCTCGAGTTCCGCGTCATGGACCGCAGCGAAGCGCTCCAGCACCGTCAGTTCCTGCGTGAGCGGTGTGTCGCGTTTGCCGGCGGTCCATTGCGCGACTGCGAGCGGATCGGCCAGCGCGCGCAGCCGGCCGCTCCCGCGCATGCCCGCGAGGAGGTCGTCGCCGGAATTGGTGCTCGTGGGTTCGGTGCCGCCGGGTGGCGGACGATCGCAGCCGCAGGCGAGCAGCGCAAAGACGCAAAGGCATGCGAATTGCGCCGCGCGCCCGGTCGTCATGGCGCGTGGAAGAAATAGTCCCAGTCTCTGCCGCTCAGTTCGCGCAGCCGGGCGAACAGCGTCGACTGGGGTTGCACCTCGCCTGGAAAAACCGGCACGAACTCCAGTGCGGCGCGGATCGCGCCGGCATGGTGTCGCCAATCAAGGCGTGCGGCGTTCAGGGCCGTGCCGCAGCCCGGGCAGGGCCACTCGCCCAGCGGATCGGCGCGCCAGCGCTCCAGGTGTTCGCGCCAGTCGCCAAACCGGTGCCTACAGTTGCGGCAGCGTGGGGCGACGGCGTTGGTCCCGGCCAGCAGCGTTGCGTGCGACTCGCGCACGAGCCGCAGGCACAGGGGTTCGCCGGCGGCGTCGACCAGCGCCGGCGCGCAGCCGACCAGCGTGAAGTGCTCCACGAATCCGGCGCCGACGGGGACGCAGCCCGGTTCGGGATCGGCGCCGCCGAGCGCCAGCGCGGCGGCGATGCGCACAAGGTCCGCCCGCGGGAGGTCATCGGCATGCTCGGGATGCAGGATCAGACTCGCCACGGGGCGGGCACTCGTGGATTCGCCTTCGTTTGGTTTGCGCGCAGTGTAGCGCTGGCTTTAGTCTTAGCGGCCCCGCATCGATCCCAAGGGACATGCCGGTCGTCGGGGCGGGGGCGGTGCAAGCCGTCCAACTGCAGGAGAGATGCCGGAGCGGTCGAACGGGCTGGCCTGGAAAGTCAGTATAGGCGCAAGCCTATCGAGGGTTCGAATCCCTCTCTCTCCGCCATTCGATCATCGCGCAAGCGTGTTGCGCGCACCGCGTCCATGGTGGCCGCGTCGGTCCCCCCGCGACGAAAAGCTGTGAACCCGGTCAGGCCCGGAAGGGAGCAGCCGCAGCAGTGGACTCGGGCGCCGGGGTGTGGCTGGCGCGGCCGCCGCCATCGATTCCGGATGCACGGATCAATCCGTCGAAGGATTGCCAGCGCAACAAAGACGAAACGGCGCGGTTTTTTCTTTTCTCTGTGATCCGCGGCGCGCGCCTGCTGGATCGCGGCGGCACATCCCTGAGCCGCGGTTCCCGCCGTGCCGGTGGCATGCCGGATCAATGCAATCAATCGTGCGGGCGCCGGCGCCCGGCGGTAGGATGGCCACTTCCGATTTGCGCCAGCTGACCGCCCGCTCATGTCCTACGAAGTCCTTGCCCGCAAGTGGCGCCCGGCGCGCTTCGATCAGTTGGTCGGGCAGGCGCCGGTCGTGCGTGCGCTGACCAACGGACTGAATTCCGATCGGCTGCATCATGCCTTCCTGTTCACGGGCACGCGCGGGGTCGGCAAGACGACGGTCGCGCGCATTCTGGCGCGTGCGCTCAACTGCGAACGCGGCGTGAGTTCGACGCCCTGCGGCGAATGCACGAGCTGCACGGAGATCGCCGAGGGTCGGTTCGTGGACCTGATCGAGGTTGACGCGGCCTCCCGCACAAAGGTCGACGAGACGCGCGAGCTGCTCGAGAACGTGCCCTACGCGCCGGTGCGCGGCCGCTTCAAGGTGTACCTGATCGACGAGGTGCACATGTTCTCCAATCACAGCTTCAATGCGCTGCTGAAGACGCTCGAAGAACCGCCGCCGCATGTGAAGTTCCTGCTCGCGACGACCGATCCGCAGCGTCTGCCCGTGACCATCCTGTCGCGCTGCCTGCGTTTCAGTCTGCGGCGCCTGACTCCGCGCGAGCTGCACGAGCATCTGGCGACGATCATCCAGGCCGAGGACATCGAGGCCGAGACCAGCGCGCTGGAGCGCCTCGCGCAGGCCGCCGACGGCAGCGTTCGCGATGCCCTGAGTCTGCTCGATCAGGCGATTGCCTTCGGCGCCGGGCGCGTGCGCCTGGCCGACGTGGAATCCATGCTCGGCGTGGTGCCCGGGGAGCGGGTGCGGCGGCTCATCGAGCGGCTGGCGGCCGCGGACGCGCCGGGCGTGCTGGCACTGAGCGCCGAGCTCGCGCAGTCCGGCACGGTCGACTTCACCGAGCTGCTGGGCGATCTGGCCATGTGGCTCCAGCGCATGGCGCTGGTGCAGGCCGTGCCCGGCGCGCTGGGCAGCGACGTGCCCGAGCGCGATGCGCTTGTCGCGCTGGCCGCCGCGGTCGATCCGCAGGAGCTTCAGCTCTGGTACCAGATTGCGATCCTTGGCCGCCGCGATCTCCCGCTGGCCCCGGACCCGCACTCGGGTTTCGACATGCTGATGATCCGCATGCTGTCGTTTCGCCCCGGTGGCGTGGCGCCACGGGCCGAAGCCGAACCGTCGCATACGCCGGCCAGACCGACCAGACCGGATCCAGCATCGATTCGCTCGGAGCGTACGCAGTCCGCCCCACCCGCAGCGGTGCAATCCGGGCCGGCCATCGATGACATCGACCCACCCGACTGGGCCGAACTGCTCGAGCAGCTGGGGCTTGGCGGGCTGGCGCTCGAGGTCGCGCGGCATTGCGTATGGGGCGGTCGCGAGGGGCGGCGCATCACCCTGGTCATCGACCCGGAACGCGTGCGCATGGCCACGCCGACCGTGCGCGGCGGGCTCGAACAGGCCCTGCGTCAGCGCTTTGGCAGCGAGGTTGTGCTTCAGCTGCAACCCGCCGAGGCGCCGCTTGCGACACCGGCCCGCCGGCAGGCCGAGCAGACGGCCGAGCGCCAGAGCCGCGCCGAGCAGGCGGTCGCCGCCGACCCGACCGTACAGGCGTTGCAGCAGACCCTGGGCGCTCGTATCGTTTCGGGCTCGGTCGAGGTCGTCGACGACTGACCCGTGGCCCTTTCTCCCCAATCCAAGCAGGTAACGCCATGAAAGCCGGTCTCGGCAATCTCATGAAACAGGCCCAGAAGATGCAGGAAGACCTGCAGCGGGCCCAGCAGGAACTCGCGAATGCCGAGGTCACCGGTGAGTCCGGCGGCGGCATGGTGAAGCTGCGCATGAACGGGCGTCACCAGGTCCTCGGCGTGACGATCGAGCCGGGTGCGATGGAAGATCGCGAGATGCTCGAGGACCTCGTCACCGCGGCGGCAAACGACGCTGCCGCACGCATCGAACGCCTGACCCAGGAGCGGTTCTCGGGCATGACCTCGGGCCTGAATATTCCGGGCCTGAAACTGCCGTTCTGATTGGCGTCGCGTGAGCGCGTTGCTCGATCGCCTGATCGAGGCCCTGCGCTGTCTGCCCGGCGTGGGTCCGAAGACGGCCCAGCGCATGGCCTACCACCTGCTCGAACGCGCGCGTCCGGCCGGTCGCCAGCTGGCCGAGACGATCCAGCTCGCCGTCGAGCGCATCGGCCACTGCCAGCGCTGCCGCACGCTCAGTGAAGAGCCGGTGTGCAGGCTCTGTGCGAACCCGAATCGCGATGACGGCCTGCTCTGTGTCGTGGAGTCACCGATCGACGTGCGGGCGATCGAGGCGACCAGTTCCTACAGCGGGCGCTACTTCGTGCTCATGGGCCGGCTGTCGCCGCTCGACGGCATCGGTCCGGCCGAAATCGGTCTCGATCAGCTCGACGCACGGCTTGCCGAGGGTGGGCTCACCGAGCTGATCATCGCGACCAATTCAACCGTGGAGGGCGAAGCCACCGCGCACTACATCGCTGATCTCGCCCACGGTCACGGCGTGCGGGCCACGCGCATCGCGCATGGTGTGCCGATGGGCGGCGAACTCGAATTCGTCGACGGTGGCACGCTCAGTCAGGCGCTGCGCGGCCGCACCGTCCTGTAGCCTCATTGCGGCCCTTGTGAACCGAACTCAGCCCCCGGAATCGGTGCCGGCGATCTCGGCAATCAGCGGCGCCAGGTCTTCGATGCTGGCGCCTTGCGCATATGCGGCGAACACCATCGCGCGGACTTCGGTCTCGAGTTCGGCAAACCGGTCGGCGTCCTTACCTGACCGCTCGCGCAGGGCGGATTTCAACGGCGGACGCTGGTAGGAGGCCATCACGTCGGCGGGCTCGACGGCGACCCGCGTGCGTGCCCAGGCGGCTGCCACCGGGGCAACCTGTTCCATCCGTGCCTGATCGGCCCGGAAATGAATCTCGGTTGCGTTCTCGAGCTTGGCAGCCTCGGCGCGGAGCTCGGCCAGGAAAGGGTCATCGTCGCTGGCATGTGCGCCGATGGACGCGATTGCAAGGATCAGTGCGGAAATCGGCTGTTTCATCACAGTCTCCTGAGCGGGAGAGCCTAAGGTGATGCTCATGCTGGACGCGCGCACGTCCTGCGGACAGCCAAAGGTGAATATTGCACAAAACTTTTGCCTGGCCTCCTGGGCGGTCCGGTGCTGCGCGAGCGACTGGCTGTCGCTCCGGGGCGTTGCAGGGGACAGGACACTAGAATCTGGCCCACACGAGTGAACTGGAGAGCCCATGAACGACCCGAATTGCCTGTTTTGCAAGATCGTTGCCGGCAGCCTCGGCGGCCCGCCCCTGTACCAAGACGAGTGGGTCACGGCCTTTCGCGATATCAATCCGAAGGCGCCCACGCACATTCTGATCGTGCCAAACGAGCACATTGCGACCATCAACGACGTCGAGCCACGGCATGCCGAACTCGTGGGTCGGATGGTGCTGGCGGCGCAGGGTATCGCCGCCGACGAGGGGTGTGCCGAACCCGGCTATCGATTGGTGTTCAACGTCAACGCGGATGCCGGGCAGACGGTATTCCACATCCATCTGCACCTGCTCGCCGGCCGGCATCTGGGCTGGCCGCCGGGCTGAAACGGTCCGCGGACTAGCCGGATGCGGCTGGCAGGCGTCCGCTCCATTCCAGCACCAGCACCAGCAGTGCGGCGGCGGCGATCCAGCTGCCGGCGATCCGGGTGCCGACCACAATCCAGGCCTGTCGGCGACCCGCGAGCAGGGCGGCCGGATGCAACACGGCCAGCCCCATGACGAGCAGCAGCCCCGAACCGTAGAGCATGGGGCTCGCGATCTGTGCGCGCACCGGCTCCACGTTTGCAACGCCCTCGCCCACGCCCACGAACGCGGCCAGCGTAATCGCAATGAACGACGCAAGCCGCGCGCGCGAAGCAAGCAGCAGCCCCAGCGCCAGTGCGAGCGGCAGCAGCAGGGCGGAGAGGATTGCAACGGGTAGTTCAGACAGCGCGGCCACGATGCCGACGCCGGTTCCGCCCAAGAGTGCGGGGGCGGTGCGCGTGAGTTCCCGCGGCTCCCGCTGACTGAGCCACAGCACCAGCGCGACCAGTGGCAACAACGTGGACAGGTGCAGCAGCGGGTGCAGCAGCCCGGAGTAGAGATCGTTCGCGGCGAACCCGAGGTGTGCCGCGGCGGGGCCGGCGTAGAACGCGGCGGCGAGCGCCGCCGCACGATGTTTCACAGCCCGACCAGCAGCCAGACGCCCGTGGCGGCGATCGCCGCACCGCCGGCACGCAGCATCGCCAGTCCGCGCGGCAGGTGCGTGATCAGGCCGATCGCGATGCCGGCCAGATGAATGAGGCCTGTCGCGAGCACGAAGCCGAAGCTGTAGGGCAGGGGATCGGCCTGGGACGGCAGCTCCACGCCGTGCGCGTAGCCGTGGAACAGCGCAAAACCGCTGACGATCGCCAGACTGATTGCGAGCGGAGGCCGTGCGTTCAGCAGGATCACCGCGCCGAGTACGACGACCGACAGCGCGATGCCCAGTTCGACGCTGGGGAACGGTATGCCGGCGATGCCCAGCACGCCGCCCGCGGCCATGAGCATCGGGAACGCGACCGGCAACATCCACAGTGCCGGGCGACCCAGCTGCGCGCCCCACATGCCGACCGCGAGCATCGCGAGCAGGTGGTCGATGCCGCCGAACGGATGCATGAAACCGCTGACCAAGGCGCCGGAATCCACCGCGCCTTGCTGATGGGCGAGCGCGACCGGTGCGAGGGTGATGAGCGCCAGCACGGTGGCGATACGAAACGCATATGAACTGGGCATGTTGTCGATCCTGTCTCGAGTGAACCGATGCGGCTGCGGATGCAGATTCCGCGACAGTTTCATGCGAAAGGCCTACGTGGGCAAGCGTCCCGCATAGTCGCGTGCAAACTGCCAGGCGATGCGACCGCTGCGTCCGCCGCGCGCGAGTGCAAAACGCAACGCCGCCTGCTCTGCGGCGTTGTCAAATTGCAACTGCGGGGCCAGCTTCTCGAGCCAGTGACGCACGATCTCCAGATACAGCTTCTGACCGGCCGGCGGAAAACTCAGCCACAGTCCGAAGCGCTCCGACAATGAAATCTTCTCTTCCACGGCCTCGCCATGGTGGATCTCGCCATCGACGAGATGACTGTCGGCATTGTCGCGCTGGTATTCCGGCAGCAGATGCCGGCGGTTCGAGGTCGCATACAGCAACACATTGTCCGGCGGCACGGCGATCGAACCATCGAGCATCGCCTTCAGTGATTTGTAGTCTGCCTCGTTCGCGTCGAAGGAAAGATCGTCAACGAAGATCACGATGCGTTCGGGGCGGCCATGCAGGGCATCCAGCAGTGCCGGCAGGGCGTCGAGATCGTCCTTCGCGATCTCGATCAGGCGCAGACCGGCGGCGCGGAACTCGTTCCACACCGCTTTCACGAGCGAGGACTTGCCGGTGCCGCGTGCGCCGCTGAGCAGCGCATTGTTCGCCGGTCGTCCCGCGAGGAACTGGCGGGTGTTGCGCAGCAGTTCCTGCTTCTGCCGGTCGATTCCGTGCAGATCGTCGAGCGCAATCGCATGCGGATGCCGCACCGGCTGCAGTGCTCGACGTGCACCCTCACGCGTGAAGCGCAGCGCTTCGCCGCTGGCGATGGCGCTGGCCGGGTCCGCGGATTCGCCAGGCAGCAGCCGCTCGAGTTGCGCGATCAGCGTATCGAGTCGTTCGAACAGCGCTTCCAGCGGCGTGTCGTTGGTCACCAAGGTCTCGGTCAGGCGAGCCGCTTGTACTTGATCCGGTGCGGCTGGCTGGCGTCCTCGCCGTTGCGCCGTTTGAAGTCTTCCTCGTAGTCGGCGTAATTGCCCTCGAACCACACGACCTGGCTGTCGCCCTCGAACGCGAGCATGTGCGTGGCGATGCGGTCGAGAAACCAGCGATCGTGCGAAATCACCACCGCGCAGCCCGGAAACGCGAGCAGGGCCTCTTCCAGCGCACGCAGCGTCTCCACGTCCAGATCGTTGGTCGGCTCGTCGAGCAGCAGCACGTTGCCTCCGGAGCGCAGCAGCTTGGCGAGGTGCACGCGGTTGCGCTCGCCCCCGGACAGATCGCCGACGCGCTTCTGCTGGTCCGTACCCTTGAAGTTGAAGCGCCCGCAATAGGCGCGCGACGGAATCTCGTAACGGTCGATGCGGATGATGTCCTGACCGTCGGAGATCTCCTCCCAGACCGTCTTGCTGTCGTCGAGCGACTGGCGGCTCTGGTCGACATAGGCGAGGTCCACGGTATCGCCGAAGCGGATTTCGCCGGCATCCGGCTGCTCGGTGCCCGTGAGCATCCGGAACAGCGTGGTCTTGCCCGCGCCGTTCGGCCCGATCACGCCGACGATGCCGCCTCGCGGCAGGCTGAAACTCAGGTTCTCGACCAGCAGCCGGTCGCCGAAGCCCTTCTTCAGGCCCTTTGCCTCGATGACCAGATCGCCGAGCCGCGGGCCCGGCGGGATGTAGATCTCGTTGGTCTCGTTGCGGGTCTGGAATTCGCGCGACTGCAATTCCTCGAACCGTTGCAGGCGCGCCTTGCTCTTGGCATGCCGACCCTTCGGGTTCGTGCGCACCCACTCGAGTTCGGATTTCATGCTGCGCTGGTGCGCGACCTCCTCGCGCTTCTCCTGCTCCAGGCGCTTTTCCTTCTGCTCGAGCCAGGAGGAGTAGTTGCCCTCCCACGGAATCCCGCGGCCGCGGTCGAGTTCGAGGATCCAGCCGGCGACATTGTCGAGGAAGTAGCGGTCGTGGGTGATGGCCACGACGGTGCCCGCATATTCGTGCAGAAAGCGTTCGAGCCAGGCGACCGACGCGGCGTCCAGATGGTTGGTCGGCTCGTCGAGCAGCAGCATGTCGGGTTTCGACAGGAGCAGCTGGCACAGCGCGACGCGGCGGCGTTCGCCACCGGAGAGCTTTGCGACATCGGCCTCCCAGGGCGGCAGGCGCAGCGCGTCGGCGGCGATCTCGAGCTGGCGGTCCATCTCGTGACCGCCGCTGGCCTCGAGCAGATTCTCGAGCCGCGCCTGTTCGGCCGCGAGCGCGTCGAAATCAGCGTCCGGCTCGGCATAGGCGGCATACACGGCGTCGAGCCTCGCGCGGGCCTCGGTGACGTCGGCCATGGCGGTCTCGACGTTGCCACGAACGTCCTTGGTTTCGTCCAGATGCGGTTCCTGCGGCAGATAGCCGACCTTGATGCCGGGCTGCGGGCGCGCCTCGCCCTCGATCTCGGTGTCGACCCCGGCCATGATCCTGAGCAGCGTGGACTTGCCCGCGCCGTTCAGGCCGAGCACGCCGATCTTTGCGCCGGGAAAGAACGACAGCGAGATGTCCTTGAGGATCTGGCGCTTCGGCGGCACGATCTTGCCGACGCGGTTCATCGTGTAAACGTACTGGGCCATTGCAGCGCTAAGAGGCGTTGGAAAACGGGCCGGCTACGCTAGCGAACGCCGTGCCCGGGGTCAACGCATCCGGCAAAAGGGGGCATGCAGGACCGCGCGTATACTCGCGCGATGCAGGCCTTCTGGAAACACAAGCACTGGTCGGAATTCACGCCGGAGGAATGGGAATCGGTATGCGACGGCTGCGCGAAGTGCTGCCTGTTCCGGCTCGAGGACGAAGACACCGGCGAGCGTTTCTACACCAACGTGTGCTGCGACCTGCTCGATCTCGATGCGTGCCGTTGTACCGATTATCCGAACCGAAGCCGGCGCCAGCCCGCCTGCGTGCGCGTCACGCCCGAGGTGCTGACGGATGCCTCATGGCTGCCGGCGTCCTGCGCCTATCGGCTGATTGCCGAGGGTCGTGACCTGCCACGCTGGCATCCGCTGGTCAGCGCCCAGCCCAACGCAGCAATCGTGTTTGGTCGATCCATCCGGGACGTTGCGATCCACGAACGCGATGCCGGCGACCTCGAACAGCATCTGCTGCCGGACTACCGCTAGGCAGATTCAGTGCCGCACGCGGGACGATCGTGCCGAAGACCGGGGTTCCGGGTGTCGGCATCGATTGCCCGCCGACGGAGAAAAAAGGCGGCCCATGGGCCGCCTTCTGTTTGGTCCGGCCTCAGTCCGGCCGAAATCATTCCGAAATCGGTCTCATGCCTGGGAACGCCGACGGATGACCACGAGCCCGACCAGCGCCAGGAATGTGGTGATTGCGGCAAGCGCGAGCGGTGACAGCGGCACGGGCGAGGCGCCGATCAGCATGTTCGGGCCGAGCCTTGCCAGGAAGCTCGCATTCACGTTGAGCGGGAATGAAAACCCGCCAGCGGAATCGTTTGTCGCCGAGATCCCGATCGTGATCTTCGGGTTGGTCGAAACCGAGCCCACATCAGGCACGCGGTTGTACGGGTCGAGATATGGGCTCGTTACGGCGCTGCCGAGGACATAAGTCTGCCCGGTCTGCAGCGTGACTGGCGGGATGTAAACGTAGCGCCAACCACCAATCAGGGTGCTGTCGGTCTGTACGGTTGCGGATGCCAGAAGGACTCCGCCGGCCGTCCACAGGCCGACCTGGTGGGTCTGGCTCAGCGGGTCGCCCGGAGTGGTATCCGCGACGCCGAGCGCCGTCACCACCACATCCGCATTGGCCTCGAAGGTGAAGCCCAGGGTCTGGTCGGTGTCATCTATGCTGATGAAGGTCGTTCCCCCACTGGCACCGGTCACGGCTGGCCCGCCGGCCGCCAGCAGGCCGGGGCTGACGCCCATCAGAAAAACAACAAGGAATGTTCGAGTTCGATTAAACATGTCGCTTGCTCCCTGGAAAATCGACGGCTGTTCTTGCAGGTTAGTCCAACGCTGCAACAAGAAGCTCGGCACCATGATCCTGGCTGCGCAACCGAGACGGTGCGATTTTCGCTGCCAGCCGCGATGCGATTCGCTGCCGTGGCGAGCGCCGCACCGTGGTTGGGGTGCCTCGCCTGAAACGAAATTGCGCGACCGCTGCGACCGTGGGGGCTCTGGGGCCGGTTTTAGTCCGGCCGGAAGCGCAGATAGGGCCCCGGGGGTGGGGCATAGTCGTCGGCGAGGGGTTTGGAATCACTGACTGGCGGTGTACGCGAGATCGTCATTCCGACCGGGATCAGTTCCGCGGGGCGCGGGGTCTGGCGCACCGGTGTCGGGCGAACGCCGGGGCGCGATTCGCTGACTGGCATTGCCACCTGCGCCGGCTTCGGTTCCGCCGTGATTGGTCTTGCCGAGGCAGGCATGGGCGCCACCGAGGCAGGTTTTGGCATGGTCACCGCGCGTGGCTGTGGCGGCGGGGCATACGGGGCATGCGGGATTGGCGCTGGCTGCCATGCCATCGGCGCACCGGGCGGTGGCCCCATCCAGGGCGACATCGGCCCGCCCTGCATCACCGGTGCCGCGAAGCCGGCCGGAGCGTGCGAGTGCCGCGACCGTGACCCGGTACCGAAGCTGAAGCAGAAAAACGCTTCCGCGACCGGCATATAGATGCAGGCCGCCAAGAGCATCGAGCGTGCGAGTCGGCTGGATGGCATGGACGTACACTCCTCATTTATTTTTGTTATCCGAGTATAGGCGTTGTTTTGCATTCTGCCGGCCAGGGGGCCCAGTCCGGCATGAATGCTGTAACCCGCATGATAAAATTGTGGTTTATCCGATCCCCTGACATCTCCGGACCGCCCGGCCGTGAAGGCATACCCGCTGCTCGAATCCGTTGATTCACCGGCCGACCTGCGGGCCATGGACGAGTCCGCGCTCGAGTCGCTGGCGCAGGAGCTGCGTGAGTTCTTGCTCGAGACGGTCGCCCGGACCGGCGGTCATCTGGCGCCGGGACTCGGCACCGTCGAACTCGCGATCGCGCTGCACCGGGTGTTCGAAACCCCGCACGATCGCCTGGTCTGGGACATTGGCCACCAGGCCTATCCGCACAAGATCCTGACCGGCCGGCGCGAACGCATGGCGAGCATTCGCCAGCGCGGCGGGCTGGCGGGATTTCTGAGCCGCGAGGAGAGCGTCTACGACACCTTCGGCGCGGGCCACTCCAGCACCTCGATCAGTGCGGCGCTCGGCATGGCCGTCGCGCACGCGCGACGTGGCGATGCCCGCCCGGTCGTCGCGATCATCGGCGACGGCGCAATGACCGCGGGCCTTGCCTACGAGGCGCTGAATAACGCCGGCGTGCTCGACACCGACATGCTCGTGATCCTCAACGACAACGCGATGTCCATCTCGCCGAACGTCGGTGCCATGCAGCGCTACCTCGCCAAGGTGCTCGCGGGGCGCTTCTACCGGCGCGTGCGCGAGGGCGGCAAGACCGTGCTCGCGCCGATGCCTGCTTTGCGGGCGTGGGTGCGGCGCTGGGAAGAGCACGTCAAGGGCATGATGCTGCCCGGCACGCTGTTCGAGGAACTCGGCTTCAACTACGTCGGCCCGCTCGATGGCCACGATCTGCCGTTGTTGCTGCGCACCCTCGAGAACCTGCGCGAGATGCGCGGACCGCGCCTGCTGCATGTCGTCACCCAGAAGGGGCGCGGCTACGACCCGGCCGAACAGGACCCCTGCGGCTATCACGGCGTCGCGCCGTTCGACCGCGCCTCCGGCAAGGTCGAGAAGAAGGGTGGCGGGCGTACCTTCACGAACGTCTTTTCCGACTGGGTCTGCGACATGGCCGCGGCCGACGAGCGGCTGGTCGCGATCACCCCGGCGATGTGCGAGGGCTCAGGGCTGGAGCGCTTTGCACAGAGCTTTCCCGATCGCTACTACGACGTCGGCATCGCCGAGCAGCACGCCCTGACCTTCGCCGCCGGCCTTGCCTGCGAGGGTGACAAACCGGTGGTCGCGATCTACTCGACCTTTCTGCAGCGCGCCTACGACCAGCTCATCCACGACGTCTGCCTGCAGGGCCTGGACGTGACCTTCGCGATCGACCGCGCGGGTTTGGTCGGCGCCGACGGGGCCACCCACCACGGCGCCTACGACCTGAGTTTCATGCGCTGCATCCCGGGGTTGGTGATTGCGGCGCCGTCGGACGAGGCCGAGTCGCGGCGGCTGCTGTCGAGCTGTTTCCGGCATGTGGGACCGGCCGCTGTGCGCTACCCCCGCGGCGGTGCAAGCGGCGTGGAACCCGTGACCGGGCTGGACAGTGTTGAGGTCGGCAAGGGGGTCATCCGCCGGCGCGGCGTCGGTGTTGCGATTCTCGCCTTCGGTACGCCGCTCGCCGCGGCGCTGGAGGCGGCCGAGCGCATCGATGCGAGCGTGGCGGACATGCGCTTCGTCAAGCCGCTCGACATCGAGCTGATCGCTGGTCTCGCGGCCTCGCACGCGCTCCTGGTCACCGTCGAGGATGGCGCGATCGCGGGCGGTGCGGGCTCCGCGGTCGCCGAATGGCTGGCTGCGGCCGGAATCGGCACGCCCGTCGCGCACGCCGGGCTGCCCGACGCCTTCATTGAACACGCGACCCAGGCCGAGCAGCGCGCCGCGGTGGGGATCGACGCGGCCGGCCTGCTGCGGCTGATCGCCGGCGCGCAGGGCCGTGCCGACGGACGGTTGGAGGCTGCGTCCTAACAGGTTGTAGAAAAGGCCCATCCATGGCCTTTTCAACATCGCAACCGAAAAGCGCGGTTTTCGGTGGCTCACGAAAGTCAAACACCTGGGTGTTCGATTTTCGGGCGAGACGTCCCTGTCTCGCGATATCAGGCTGTTGAAATAAGAGTTTCAACAGCCTGCTAGCGCCCCGGTGGCTCCGCGGCCATATAAGTCGCGGCTATTCCGCCATCGAAAATGCCGGCTGGCCGCCCCGCCGGGCGAGCCACGATAATGCCGGGCTCACAGATTCCAACAGGCGAACGATACGATGCGACTGATCCTGCTCGGCGGCCCCGGGGCCGGCAAGGGTACCCAGGCCGGGTACATCACCAAGCGTTACGGCATTCCGCAGATCTCCACCGGCGACATGCTGCGCGCCGCAGTCGCGGCCGGCACCGAACTGGGCAAGCAGGCCAAGGCGGTCATGGATGCCGGCGGGCTGGTGTCCGACGACATCATCATCGGCATCGTCAAGGAGCGTCTGGCGCAGGGCGACTGTGCGAACGGCTATCTGCTTGATGGCTTCCCGCGCACCATTCCGCAGGCCGACGCCATGAAGGCGAATGGCATCGATGTCGACGCCGTCGTCGAAATCGACGTGCCGGATGACGAGATCGTCCGCCGCCTGTCCGGCCGGCGCGTGCATCTGACCTCGGGCCGGACCTATCACATCGAATTCAATCCACCAAAGAACGAGGGGAAGGACGACGTCACGGGTGAACCGCTCATTCACCGCGATGACGACCGGGAAGCCACGATCCGCCAGCGACTGAAGGTCTACCACGACCAGACTGAGCGACTCGTGCACTACTACGGCGAATTCGCTGCCTCCGGGGCGCCCAATGCGCCCCAGTACGCGAAGATCGCCGGCGTAGGCGGGGTCGAAGCCATCCGCGACCAGGTGTTCGCGGCGCTGGACGCGATCGGCGGCTGATTCACGGACGAGGCTCACAACGCTCTGTCTCGATCTCGGAAAGGCCGGACATCCGCCCGGCCTTTCCTTTTTCTTGTTCTTCCAGGGTGCCGGCTTGTCCGGCCGGGTCGCGGCGGATACAATGCGCGGCTCGATATTGATACGGTTTCGGAGCACTACGCCCATGACCATGACCGCCACGGCCAAGTCCGAGGTCATTTCGCAGTACGCGCGCACGCCGGGTGACACCGGTTCCACGGAGGTGCAGGTTGCACTTCTGTCGGCGCGCATCGACGATCTGGGCTCGCACTTCAGCGAGCACAAAAAGGATCACCACTCCCGTCGTGGTCTGCTGCGCCTCGTGAACCAGCGGCGCAAGCTCCTCGACTACCTCAAGGGCAGCGATCTCGAGCGTTACCGATCGCTGATCGGCCGTCTGGGTCTGCGCCGCTAAACGGCGCGCGCCAGACCATGCCGCGAGTTCAGCACTAATTCCATAGAAAACGCCCGCTTAGCGCGGGCGTTTTTGCGCCTGTACCAGATTAAATCCACTTAGACCGTCATTACGGTCTGCTCGCCGGGAACGATCACCATGCCAAGTCCGATTCGCAAACAATTCCAGTTCGGGGCCCATACCGTCACGATCGAAACCGGCGAGATTGCACGCCAGGCCAGCGGTGCGGTCATGGTCGACATGGACGGCACCTCGGTGCTCGTCACCGTGGTCGGGTCGCGCAGCGCCGACGCCGGTCGCGATTTCTTCCCGCTGACGGTCGACTACCAGGAACGGACCTATGCCGCGGGCCGCATTCCGGGCGGATTCTTCCGTCGTGAAGGGCGTCCCTCCGAGAAGGAGATTCTCACATCACGTCTGATTGATCGTCCGGTTCGTCCGCTGTTCCCGAAGGGCTACACGAACGAGGTGCAGGTCATCGCGACCGTCATGTCGCTGAACAAGGACATCGATCCGGACCTTCCGGCCATGCTCGGCACTTCTGCGGCGCTGGCGATCTCCGGCCTGCCGTTCAACGGCCCGATCGGCGCGGCGCGCGTTGGCTATCGCAACGGCGAGTACCTGCTCAATCCGACCATGACGGACCTGCAGACGTCGGATCTCGACCTCATCGTCGCCGGCACCAGCCATGCCGTGTTGATGGTGGAGTCCGAAGCGCGCGAGCTGCCCGAGGACGTCATGCTCGGTGCGGTCGTGTTCGGTCACGAACAGTTGCAGACGGCAATCAACGCGATCAACGAACTGCGCGCTGAACTCGGCGTGCAGGCCTGGGCCTGGACCGCGAAGGAAAAGGATCAGGCGGCGATCGATCGGATCGAAGCCGCGGTGCGTGGCGACATCGAGACGGCCTATCGCATCGTCGACAAGCTCGAGCGTCTGGGCCGGCTGTCCGAGATTCGTAATGCCGCGATTGCCTCGCTGTGCGCGGGCGACGACGGTCTGGCCGAGGGCACCGTGCGCGAGGCGATCGAGTCGCTCGAAAAACGCATCGTGCGTGGTCGCGTCATCGCCGGCGAGCCGCGTATCGACGGGCGCGACCGCGAGACCGTGCGCCCGATCGACATCCGCGTCGGCGTGCTGCCGCGCACGCATGGCTCCGCGCTGTTCACGCGCGGTGAGACGCAGGCCCTGGTCGTGACGACGCTCGGCACCATGCGCGATTCACAGATCATCGACGCGCTCGAGGGCGAGCGCAAAGAGTACTTCCTGCTGCACTACAACTTCCCCCCGTACTGCGTCGGCGAAACGGGCCGCGTGGGTTCGCCGAAGCGCCGCGAAATCGGCCATGGCCGACTCGCCAAGCGCGGCATTCAGGCCGTGATGCCGCAGTCCGGGACGTTCCCGTACTCGATCCGCGTCGTCTCCGAGATCACCGAGTCGAACGGCTCCAGCTCGATGGCATCGGTCTGCGGCACGAGCCTGTCGCTGATGGACGCCGGTGTGCCGATCTCCGCGCCCGTTGCCGGTGTTGCAATGGGCCTCGTCAAGGAGGGCGATCAGTTCGCGGTGCTGACCGACATCATGGGTGACGAAGACCACCTCGGCGACATGGACTTCAAGGTTGCTGGCACCGCGAAGGGCGTGAATGCCCTGCAGATGGATATCAAGATCGACGGCATCACGCGCGAGATCATGGAGACCGCCCTGGGTCAGGCCCATCGCGCGCGTCTGCACATCCTCGAGCAGATGAATCGTGTGATCACCACGCCGCGTGCCGAGATGTCCGAATGGGCGCCGCGCATGCTGACCTTCAAGATCAACCCCGAAAAGATCCGCGAAGTCATCGGCAAGGGCGGCGCGACCATTCGTCAGATCACCGAGGAGACCGGCACCGAGATCGATCTGCAGGACGATGGCACGGTCACGATCGCATCCGTGGACAAGGGTGCGGCGGACGACGCGCGCGCGCGCATCGAGCGCATCACCGCCGACGTCGAGGTCGGGACGATCTACGAGGGACGCGTCGCGAAGCTCATGGACTTCGGCGCGTTCGTCACGATCCTGCCCGGCAAGGACGGCCTTGTGCACATCTCGCAGATCTCCGAAGAGCGCGTGCAGAATGTCAGCGACAAGCTCAGGGAAGGCGACGTCGTTCGCGTCAAGGTGCTCGAGGTCGACAAGCAGGGCCGCATCCGGCTCTCCATGAAGGCCGTGAACGAATAGCTCCAGGGAATCGCATGCGACGTCCGACCATGGACAACGGCCTGGATGCACTCATCCGGGCCGGCGTGCCGGTCGCCAGCATCGTTGATATCGGCATCGCGGGCGCCACGCGCCCGTTGATGCGGACGTTCCCGAAGCTGACCCACTATCTGTTCGAGCCCGTCGACAGTTATTTCGACGTCATTCGAAACAATTACGCGTCGATCAGGCACGAACTGTTTCATCTCGCGCTTTCCGATACGGACGGCGATGCATGGCAGGTCGGCCGGTCGATCGACGGTTCCGACCGCGTTACGCACTCACGGGTCAGTGACAAGCCGGTCGGGAAATCCGATGATTCCCGGGTCGTGGAGTGCAAACCGGTCCGTCAGACGCGCCTGGACACGTTTCTGTCAGAGCATCCGGTGCCCACGCCGTTTCTGCTCAAGATCGATGTAGACGGCCACGAAATCCCGATTCTGAATGGCGCGGCCGATAGCCTGCTCAATGCTTCCATCGTGGTGATCGAGGCCCCGCTTTCCGCACTGATTGAGCGGGCGGTACATCTCGCCGAGCGCGGGTTCGTTCTCTACGACATCGTCGAGCCCAGCTACTATCGCGATCGGCTGTGGCAGGTCGACCTCATTTTCCTGCGTTCCGACCTGTTCAAGGATTATCCCCAACTCGACATCAACCCGGAACTGGACTTCCAATGGCAGGATTACCGCTCGATCAACGAGCGCTACTGGTCGATTCACATGCGTCCGACGGGCCCCCGTCCCTTATGGCGCAAGGTGCTTGATCGTCTTTGTTGCCCGTGAAGTTCTGATCAAGTCATTCCGGTTCGTCGGAGCCTAGATCACCAAGGAAACTCTGAAGTTTCCAGAGTCTCTTTGACAGGTCGTTGAAAAAGACCTGTGCATGGCCTTTTCAACATCGCAACCGAAAACCCGGTTTTCGGTTGCTCTCGATATTCAGAGCCTTGCATGTTCGATTTTCGGGCGAGACGTCCCTGTCGCGCGATATCAGGCTGCTGAAAAGAGAATTTCAACAGTCTGTTAAAAATCCTTCTGGGCCAGCGTTTCCATGGCGCACACCACGGCGGGTTTGGTTCATACCGCGCCGCTGCCCGGTGCGGGTTCCGCGACCGTGCGCCGCAGCGGTCCGCGTGAGCGCAAAAGCACCCAGCCGGCCGCGACGATCAGCGCAGCACCGGCGATGGTCCAGGGTCCGGGCGTTTCATCCCAAAGCAGATCGCCCCAGAGGCTCGCGAACACCACCGAACTGTAGGCGAACGGACCCACGCTGCCCGCGGGCGCATGCGCGAACGCGCGGGTCATCAACAGCTGGCCGGCCGTGGCGAAGGCAACGATCATCACCAGCCACAGCCAGCCGGTTGGACTCGGTGCGGTCCAGTCGCTCAGCGCGAATGGCGCCGAAACGACGGTCGAAACGACGCCGAAGTAGAACACCGTGCGTGCAGCCGGTTCGGTCGAAGAAAGCCGCCGTATCGAGGTCTTGGCGACCGCCGCGAATGCACCGCCGGCCAGTGCGATCCAGGCAACCGGTGAGGCCTGAGCGCCGCCCGGGGCGAGCACGAGGTACACCCCGACAAAGCCGAGCGTAACCGCGAGCGCAACGCGCGCGCCGACCGGTTCGCGCAGCCACGCCAGTGCGATCAGCGGAATGAACAGCGGTGCGCTGAGTTTGAGCAGCCAGGCCTGGGCGAGTGGAATATGCGCGATGGCGTAGAAGAAGCAGAACATCGCGCTGACGCCGGCCAGCCCCCGCAGCAGATGCAGCCAGGGACGCCGGGTGCGCAGGCCCGCCTGCCCCGCGCGCGACAGCCACGGCCCAAGCACGGCGATCATGATGGCTGAGCGCACGAACACGATCATGGCCGTCGAGAGTTCGGCGGACACGCTCTTGATCGCGACGCCCATTGCGGCAAAGCAGAATTCGGCGGCCACCGTCAGCAGCGCCGCCTGACGCAGATCGATTTGTGGCATGGCCTTTCGGTCGCCCGCAGGGCGCGCGATCATAGCAACCGTAGTGCGGTTTCGCGTCGTTCCGCACCAGATCCCAGGGGGAGAAGTTCAGTGACCGAGTCCATCACCGCAACCGATGTCGCCGGTGTACAGCCCATTCGCTGGGATGGCGTCGCGCTGGAACTGCTCGACCAGCGGCGACTGCCACGCGAGGAGATCTGGTTGCGGCTGGAATCCAGCGCGGCGGTCGCTTCCGCAATCCGCGACATGGTCGTGCGCGGCGCGCCGGCGATCGGCATTGCCGCTGCCTATGGCGTTGTGCTGGCGGCCCGAAGCGCAATCGAGCGCGATCCGCTCCGCTGGCGCGAGGCGCTGGCGCCGGCCCTTGCTGAACTCAACGCGGCCCGCCCGACGGCGGTGAATCTGGCCTGGGCCATCGCGCGCATGCGCGCGGTTCTCGCCGGCTCTGACGACGCGCCGCTTGCTGCGCTCGACGCGCAGGCCCGGCGCATCCACGGCGAGGACCTGCAGGCCAACCTTGCCATGGGGGATTTCGGCGCGCAGCTGATCGGCGAGGCGCAGGCCGTGCTGACACACTGCAACGCCGGAGCGCTGGCGACCGGTGGTTACGGCACGGCGCTCGGGGTCATCCGTTCGGCATGGCGTGACCGGCGCATCCAGCGCGTATTCGCCGACGAGACCCGGCCCTGGCTGCAGGGCGCGCGCCTGACCGCTTGGGAACTGGTGCGGGAGGGCATTCCGGTGGACCTCATCGCCGAGGGTGCGGCGGCTGCGCTGATGGCGCAGGGCCGGGTGCAGTGGGTCGTCGTCGGATCCGATCGGATTGCCGCGAACGGCGACGTCGCGAACAAGATCGGCACCTATGCGTTGGCCGTGCTCGCGCGCCACCACGGCGTGCGCTTCATGGTGGCCGCGCCGGTTTCGACCATCGACCCGGCCACGCCGACGGGCGCCGACATCCCGATCGAGACGCGTGCGGCCGACGAGCTGCTGGGCTGCATGGGTGGCGGGCGGATCGCCGCGGACGGCGCCGGCGCTTGGAACCCCGTGTTCGACGTCACACCGGCGGCGCTCGTCGACGCCATCGTCACCGAGCGTGGCGTAATCGAACGGCCTGACGCGGCGGCCATCGCCGCGCACCTCGCGCTGCCCGATCCTTTGGTCGGAGCGCGGCTCTGAGCCTGCGCCGGGCAGGGCGGCGCAAAATGCCGGATCGCGCCCGATCGCACCTTTCGGATTTCTGCCTTGACTGGAACTTCGTCGAACGCTGACCAACAGCCGCCCGGCGGCGTGGCGGCGGCCGGCACCACACGCTGGTTCTACCGCGATCTTCCGGGTCACGCGGAGTTTGATGCGTTCCTCGATCTGGCGCTGCTCACGCCGTTGCCGGACGACTGGCTGGTCGTCGTCGCCGATATCGCCGACTCCACGCGAGCGGTGGAAGCCGGACGCTATCGCGAGGTCAATGCCATCGGTGCGGCAGCCATCGTCGCCACGCTCAACGCGAGCCGGGGCATCCCGATTCCGTACACCTTTGGCGGCGATGGCGCCTCATTTTGTATTCCAGGCGACCTGCGCGGGCGGGTGGAGCAGGCATTGGTCGTGGCGCGGACCATCGCGCAACGCCGGTTTGCGCTGAAACTGCGCATCGGCTTTGTGCCGATTGCAGACGTTCGCGCACACGGAGATGACGTTCTGATCGGCCGTTTCGCGCCGAGCGCGCACTATGATCAGGCGATTTTTGGTGGCCGCGGTCTCAGCGCGGCCGAGCGCATGATCAAAGACGCGGCGGGCCGCTATCTCCTTGCGGAGGGTGCGGCTGGCGACAGACCGATTGAAGACGACCTCCTGCGAGGATTCGAATGCCGCTGGGGCGAGATTCCCGCACCGAGCGGGGAGGTGGTCAATCTGTTGGTGCAGGTCATTGATCGCGATGTCGACCTCTACGCCGAAATCCTTGCCCGATTGCGCGAAATCTATGGATGCGTCGAGCGCTGTCGTCCACTTGAGCCATCCGCTATGCGTCTGTCCTCGAGTCCGGCGAAGCTGGGCGTCGAGGTGCGCATTCGTGCGGGGCTGCTGCCGTGGTATCGGCGCGCGCTCTATTTCGTGAAGCTGCTTGCCCTGACTGCAGTGGGACGGTGGCTTATGAATCGTGGCACGCGAACCGGGCAGACCGATTGGGCTCGCTATCGCGAGCGGCTGGTTGAGCATACGGACTTTCAGCGCTTTGATGACATGTTGCGCATGATGGTGTCGGGCACGCCTGCCCAGCGCGGGCAACTGGTCGAGTACCTGGACGAATTACGCCGCACCGGGCGTATCGTCTACGGCATGCACACCAGTTCGCATTCGCTGGTCACCTGCATGATCTCGGACTACGACCGCGCGCACGTGCATTTCATCGATGGTCGCGGCGCGGCCTATACGCGCGCGGCGATGGAGCTCAAGCGCCAGCTGCAGGCCCGGACAGGTGATTCCTAGGGAAGCTCTGATCAATCCATCCCAGATTGCCAGAGCGCAGAAAACGAAAAAATGCGATTTTTCGCTTTCTTTCATTTTCAACGTGTTACACCCGTTGAAAATGGCAGCGCGTCCATGTGCTGCGGGAAACTCTGACAATTCAGAGTTTCCCTAGCTGGAACCGGACGGCGTTGCCGGACCGCCGCCGCGGCGACCCGGTATGAGCTGACCGCGTCCGCTGCGAAAGGCCGCGCCTAGCGCCCGGTCGGTGAATGACTGTGCGAGTTCGCAGGCTGCGTCCAGTGAATCCCCGGCCGCCAGCCGCGCCGCGAGCGCCGCGGCTAGGGTGCAGCCGGAGCCGTGATAGGCGCCGGGCAGGCGTGGCCAGCGCCATTGGCGGCGCTCTCTGCCTTCTGCGAACAGGCGGTTGACGACCTCGTCCGGGGATTCGATCACGTCCCCGCCGGTCAGCAGCACGCTGCAACCGGCGGTCCGGCTGAGGTCCGACGCCGCTGTTGCGGCCCGATCGGCCGGCAGACCGGCCAGCGCACAGGCCTCGGCCGCGTTGGGGGTTGAGATGGTCGCGAGCGGCAGCAGCCGTTCGATGAGTGCGCGAACGACGGCCGGATCGGTCAGCGCGTCGCCGGCGCCCGAGCGCAGTACCGGGTCGACCACGAGCGGGACTCCGCAACCCCGCACCAGTCCGGCGACGGTTTCCACGATTTCGGCGCTCGGCAGCAGGCCTGTCTTGATCGCGGCAACCGGGCAGTCGGCCAGGATGGCGCCAGCCTGCGCGCGAATCGATTCGGACGACACGGCGCCGATGGCCGTGACCCCGACCGTGTCCTGCACGGTCAGCGCGGTCACCACCGTCGCGGCGTGGGCGCCCATGGCGCCGATGGCCTCGATGTCGGCCTGAATTCCCGCGCCGCCGCCCGGGTCATGACCGGCGAACACCAGAACGACGGGACGGCGCGGCACGCGGGGGGATTCGGCGGGCATCAGGGTGGCGGGTGGGTGCGTATGGAGTATGCGGTCGTGCCGGTGTAAAATTCCGACCAATCCAGTAAACAACTGATCGCGGCGACAGGTCGCGGAGGTCAATCCCATGCAGACTGCACAAGTTTCCCCGGTTTCGTCCAGCCCCGTGTTCGAAACCCGCCTCGGCGACGAGGACATTGCAATCACCCCAGCGGCGGCCGACAAGCTCGCCGAACTGTTCCGCGAAGTCGACGACGGCGACATCGAAGCCGTGCGCATCTTCGTGACGGGCGGGGGCTGCGGCGGCATGAGCTACGGCATGACCTTCACCGACAGCCGCAACGAACACGATGCCGTGCTCGAAGGCGAAGGCTACAAGGTCTATGTCGATGCGGTCGCGCTGAACTTCCTGCGCGGCGTCGAGATCGACTTCGTCGACCGCGGCATGGGCCAGGCCAGCTTCGTGTTCAACAACGTGTTTGCGGCGGTCGGTGGCAGCGGTGGCTGCTCGGCCTGCGGTTCATCCGGTGGCGGCTGCGGCTGATCGCCCGCCGCGCGTTTCAGCGAACGGCCGCTAGCAGGCTGTTGAAATTCTCATTTCAACAGTCTGATAGCGCGAGACAGGGACGTCTCGCCCGAAAATCGAACATGCAAGTGTTTGATTTTCGTGAGCAACCGAAAACCACGCTTTTCGGTTGCGACGTTGAAAAGGCCATGGAGAGGCCTTTTTCAACAACCTGCTAGGGATACCGATTCGGCCGGAGCTCTGAAGAAACCCCGTTGTGGCTTGTCGCCACGACGGGGTTTTTGCTTTAGTGGCTTGATGGACGATCCGGTAACGCCGCGCGCACACGCCTGCCCGGGCTGCGACCTGATCGTGGGTCGTGTCGAGACCGCGAAGGCGCACACTGCGCGCTGCCCGCGTTGTGCCAGCGTGGTCTATCGCTTCCGCCCGCGCGCGGCGGAGCGTGCCGTGGCGTTGTCGTTCGCGGGCCTGATGTTGTGGTGGCCGGCCGTGCTGCTGCCGATCATGCGTCTGGACGCACTGGGCCGCGCCCGCGAGGTCTCCATGACGGAGAGCGTCGCGGCGCTGCTCGCGCACGGCGACTGGGATGTCGCGCTGTGGGTGGCGCTGTTCGGTTTGATCGCGCCGCTGGTGCAGCTTGGCGTTCATCTGCTGGTCAACGTGGCGGTGCTGCGCCGGCGGACCGGCCGCAAGTCGGCACGCGCCCTGCGCGTGCTGCATGGCATCGAGGAATGGGGCATGCTCGAGATCTATCTGCTCGGCGTGATGGTGTCGATGATCAAGCTGCGCGATCTCGCGGCGGTGCATGTCGGTGGCGGACTGATTGCGCTCGGCGCGCTGTTCGTGGTGCTGATTGCCCTGCAGCGCGTCGAGGATCGCGACAGCGCCTGGAACGGCATTGCGCGCCCGCATGGCTGAACCGGTCACTGCGCGCTCACGCTCGCTGTCGCGCTGCCACGTCTGTGGTCACGTGCAGCCGCATGCGGCCGACCCGCACAAGTGCGCACGCTGTCGCGCGCCCATCCACCTGCGCAAGCCGGCTCACGAGGCGGCGACCTGGGCGCTGCTGGTCGCGGCGATCGTGATGTATGTGCCCGCGAACCTGCTGCCGATCCTGACGATGCAGCGTTTCGGCAGCGGCGAACCGGTCACGATCATCGACGGCGTCGTGGAGCTGTGGCGTTCCGGTATGTATCCGGTGGCCAGCATCGTGTTCGTTGCCAGCATTGTCGTGCCGGTGACCAAGATCGTTGTGCTGATGATCCTGCTGTTTTCGCTGCGTCGTGCATCGCGGCTCACGCCACGTCTGCGCACGCGTCTCTACAATGCCACGGTGCTGATCGGTCGCTGGTCCATGCTGGATGTGTTTGTGATTGCGCTGCTGGTCGCGCTGGTCGACCTGGGCAAGATCGCCGTCGTCACGGCCGGCACCGGCGCGAGTGCGTTTGCGGCCGTGGTGATTCTGACCATGCTTGCGGCGAGCCGGTTCGATCCGCGCGTGATGTGGGACAACGATGTCCGTGCCCGCTGACGACGAACCGGAGCTGCCGTCGCCGGATCTCGGCGCACGCCGCGGTCTGGGCCTCGTCTGGGCCGTGCCACTCGCGGCCGTCGTGCTCGCCGCATGGCTGCTGTACACGGGCTACCACACCCGCGGCCCGGTCGTGACGATCGAGTTCGAATCCGCGCATGGAATCGAAGCGGACAAGACCGCGGTGGTGTACCGCGGTGTCGCGGTCGGCAAGGTGCGTTCGGTGCGTCTGGACGAGCCGCTCAGCAAGGTGCTGGTCGAAGTCGAACTGCATGCCGAAATGGCCGATGCCCTGCGCAGCGACACGCGGTTCTGGATCGTGCGACCGCGACTCTCGGTCGCCGGTGTCTCGGGCCTGGAGACCCTGCTGTCGGGCGACTACATAGCGGTGCACCCCGGCGAGGGCGAGCCGCGCAAGCACTTCGTTGCGCTCAAGGACCCGCCAAATCTGATCTACGACGAGGGCCTGCGGATCGAACTGACCGCCGCCGAGCGGGGTTCCATCGGTGTCGGCTCGCCGCTGCTGTATCGGGAGATACGCGTCGGTGAGGTGCTCGGCGTTCGGCTTGCCGACGATCGCAAGGTGCATATCGATGTCTTTGTCCAGCAGCGCTTCCAGCACCTGGTCACAACGACGTCCAGGTTCTGGAACGTTTCGGGTTTTGCGATCGAGGGTTCGCTCTCCGGAGTGAAGGTTCGCACCGAATCGATCGAATCGATGCTGATCGGCGGGATTGCCTTCCACAATCCCGATGAGGTCGAGCGTGGCAAACCGGTTGCCGAGGGCGCGAGTTTTCCGCTGTACGAGAGCGTCGAGGCCGCGGCGGTGGGCATTGCGGCGACCATCCGCTTTGCGCGGGCCGACGGACTGGTCGCCGGGACGACCAAGATTCGCATCAACGGGATCGACATCGGTGTCGTGCAGCGCCTGAGCTATCGACCCGACCTTTCCGAAGTGCTTGCCGAGGCGATGTTCGATCCGCGTTTCGAATCGCTGCTCAATACCGGCACGCAGTTCTGGCTGGTCAAGCCCGAGCTGTCGGCGGCCGGTGCCAGCGGTTTCGATACGCTGCTGGCCGGGCGCTATATCGCGGGCCAGCCGGGCGATGGCATGCCGACACGCAGTTTCATCGCGCTGGCCGGCGCACCGGGCCTGCCGGCCGATGCGGCAGGCCTGCGGCTCTGGCTGGACGCGCCGCGGGTCGGCGCACTCGCGCAGGGCGCCCCGGTTACGCATCGGGATGTGAAGGTCGGTTCGGTCCAGCAGGTCGAACTCGACCAGGACCGGCAGGGGATTCTGGTCGACGTGCACATCGACCCGGCCTACGTCGATCTCGTGCATCCCGACACCCGTTTCTGGCGCCGGGGACGTACCGCCATCGACCTCACCGCACGCGGTCTCGACGTGAGCCTGCCATCGGTCGCCGACCTGCTCGCCGGCGGAATCGAGTTTCAGACGCCCGCGTATCGACGGACGGCGAACGGTGTGCTGCCGGCCGAGCGGCGGCGGTTTCACCTCTACGAGGATTTCGGTGCCGCCAATGCCGACGGGCGATTGAGCACCGGCGCCGATGCCGACGCCGTGTTGCGCGTCGTGCTCGAGTCCGACGAACAGCCTGCGCTCACGCGCGGCGCGCCGGTCTACTTTCACGGCGTCGCGGTCGGCGAGGTCGTGCGGTCGTGGCTGAACCGCGCCGGGCAGGTGCGTACGGAACTGCACATCGACGCATCGCATCGCGAACGCGTACGTGCCGATTCGCGCTTCTGGGTCAGCGGCGGGGCTTCGGTGTCGATTGGCACGGCCGGGTTCGAGTGGCACAGCGGACCACTCGCCGGGCTGCTGCTGGGCGCCATCTCCTTCGACAGCGACGGTGGCGAGCCTGCGGCATCGGGCCAGCGCTTCCGACTGTACCCCGATCGCGCCGCGGCGTTCGCCGGTCACGCGACCGCAACCCGGGTGGAGCTACGGGCCGACACGCTCGACGGACTGGCCAGCGGCGCGCCCGTGCGCCACCTCGGCGTAGAAGTCGGCCGGGTCGACGGCGCCGAGCTGGCCGATGGCGGCGGGGTGCGGCTGCTGCTTTCGATCGACTCCGCCCATGCCGCCAAGGTGGGGGCGCGAACGCGGTTCTGGCGTATCGCGCCCGTGGAGTTCCGCGCCGGGCTGGACGGCATCGAACTGCGTACGGCGGTGGCCGACACGATCTTGCGCGGCGGCATCGAATTTGCCGATCTCGCGCCGAGCACGAGTCAGACGCCGGCCGTCTACGAACTGTTCGACGACGCGGAGGCCGCCGAACGCGGCGGCACCAGCATCGAACTGCGGCTCGCGCTGCAAAGCAGGATTGGACCGAAGGCCGAGATTCGCTATGGCGGTGCCCGGGTCGGCCGTGTTCAGCGACTGCGGCTTGCTGGCGACGCACTGCGTGCACAGGTCCTGCTGTATGACGAGGCCGCGCACCTGGCCCGGACGGGTACGCGCTTCCGTGAGGTTTCCGCCGAGATCGGGCTCGGCGGCGTCGCGAATCTCGACACCCTGATCACCGGCGCCTACCTTGAGCTCGTGCCCGGTCCGGGGAGTCCAGAACGCCGGTTCGTGGTCGGCGGGGCGGACGCTTCGGGCGCGCAGGTTGGCGCGCTGCATGTCCTGCTGGAAGCGGATCGTGTCGGCTCGGTGCGGGTCGGCAATCCGGTGCAGTACCGTGAGATCGCCGTTGGTGCGGTCGAGGCCGTGAGTCTCGGCGATCTTGGTGATCGCGTCGTGATCACAGCGCGGATCGATGCGCCCTATGTCGCGCTGGTGCGCGAGAACTCGAGGTTCTGGAACGTCAGCGGGCTCGATGTGGAGTTCGGACTGGTCAGCGGGCTGAAGCTGCGCTCCGGCACGCTGGAGACCATTGCCGCCGGCGGAGTGGCGTTTGCGACGCCCGGCGGCGCGGGGACCGTCAAGGGCGAAGTCGAGGGTGCAGAGTTACCTGAACAGCCGGGCCCGCAGGTTGCCGAGGGCGCGAGCTTTCGTTTGCACGAACGTCCGGAGCCGGAGTGGCTGGAGTGGGCGCCGTCGATTCCCCTGCTGATCGGTGAGCCGGTGGCTTCGGACCGCCGCGCCGCTTCAGGGGCCCAGGCCGAACAGCCGTAAGGCGTTGCGCGAGGCGATATCCGATCGCGCCGGCTCCGGAGTGTCGGCGAGCCAGCCACGGTGGAAGTCCAGGAAATCCCCGATGCGATCCCAGCCGGTATCCACGCTGTCCCAGGCATCCAGCTGGTCCACGGGCCAGACCGGATCCGACCCGACCATGAAACGATCCGCGTGGTTCAGCACCAGCTCGCGCCATGCCGGCAGCAGTCGACCCTGTTCGTCGGCAATCGGGCTCGATCCATAACGCCATGGATCGCGTGCAGACAGTTCCACAAACAGGTTCGGACAGGCTTCGAGCGCTCGCGCCACCTGTGCGACCGACATCGGGGCGCCGGCGTGCGCGAGCAGGATGCGAGTGCGTGCATGGGCGCTGCACAGGCCGATCACATAGTCGGCGCGGCCGAACTCCACATGCGCAAGCACCGGCACGGAAAACTCGCCCGCGACTTCAAACAGCGCCGCGATACCAGCGTGTTCGGATCGCGGCGCAAAGCCGCCGATCAGATGCAGTTCGCCGATGCCCTGGTAGCGCCCGCCGGCAAGTGCCGCTCGGGCGCGCACGGGCAGGGATTCGTCGCGATACCAGCGCGACCAGTCGCGCGGCGTGCGATACGGGCCATACCATGCACGCACCGTGTCGGGCGCGAGTGCGGAGAGATCCAGCGCGCGCTCGGGTGGCGTGCCGATGACCACGCCCAGCACGACATGGTTGGCACGCAGGCGCTGCAAGGCCTCTTGCGGATTGAGGCTCTCGGCCTGGTTCCACTTGTAATGCAGGTGGATATCCGCGATGGGCAATGGCGCCGGGCCGGAGCCCGACGCGGTCGGTGATGCCGTGGCGGCACATAGCGCGGCGAGCAGACAGGGTCGGAACGCGAATTTCATCGACCAGACTTTTGTGGCGCGACAAGCACGGCATTGTAGAACGCCCCACGCGGTTACCGTGTGGCGACCGGCGGTCGACCGCGGAAGGTCCCGGGTGAGTGCGGGGCGGCCGGATGGCCATTGAGGCTTGCTGGGTGCGCCGGGACCACGGAGACCTTGTGCTTGAACTGCACGTCGTTCCCGGCGCGCGCAAAACCGCGGTGACCGGCCTGCACGGCGGGCGGCTGAAGCTGGCAATCGCTTCGCCGCCGGTGGACGGACGCGCGAATGCCGAGGTGGTTCGTTATCTCGCGGAGCTGTTCGGCGTTGCGCCGCGCAACGTTGTACTGGCGCGTGGTCTGCGCGGCCGGCAGAAGACGGTGCGGGTCAGCGCGGTACAGGAGTTGCCCGAGACCCTGGCTGCCTGCCTGCGGCGGGGTTCCAGCGCCGCTCCGGGACCCTGAACGCCCGGCCATAAAAAAGGGCGCCCGAAGGCGCCCTTTCAAAAGCTCCAGCTGGAGGCTTTCTGGATCAGGCCTTGGCGCGACGGATGCGCGCGGCGCCCAGACCCAGCAGGCCCAGACCGAACAGCGCAATGGCGCTCGGCTCGGAGATCGTGGTCGAGATGAAGTCAATCGCACCGTCCCAAGCCGTGGCCGGATTGCTGAAGGTCAGCCGAACGCGATCGATGCTCGTCAGGTCGACGTTCGCGATGTTTGCGAACGATGCGAACGAGAACGACGCCGGACCGGGACCCGCAAACGAGGCGACGCGCGAAGCGGTTGATCCACCCGCCCCCGCAGTTTCCGTCAGTTCAATCAGGACGGATACGGAGAGGTCGATCGAGATGACCTGGAAACCGATACCGCTGCCGTCGGTCAGGTCAGCCCCGCCAAGCCCAGCTCCAGCCGCGTCGTAGGTGAGGATGACGACGCCATTCACGCCCGTCGCATTGCTGATGTTCAGCGAACCCGGCGGGGTCGCGCCGGAGCCGGCCACGACGTCCAGGAACGCGGAGCTCGGGCCGGTCGCCGTCGCATCCGCGACCACATTGCGCGTGCCACCCAAGATACCCGGGCCAGCGACGCTGCCGCCGGCAGGGCCGTTCGTGCTGCCGTTCTGGACACTAAGTGCCTGATCGGTGGCGAAGTCGTCGATCAGCAGGGCGCTGGCGCCAGCCGACCAGAGCAGGGCCGAACCGGCAAGCAGGGACAGGATGTGGAGCTTTTTCATCTCGGGTTACCTTGCGTTGTGAATTTCGCGCGAGCGCGTTGTGATGGAGAGATACAACTTCCGTGCCAGAAAAAAATGTTCAGAATAAACAATGAGTTGAGATCGAGGCGGGGTGGCGGCCTGCCCCGAGTGTAAAAAATTTTGACGCTGATGCGGGGTTTCCGGTCCGATGGTGTTCAATTCTTCGACAGCAGTTCCGTCACCGCGGCCAGATACATGCCGCGCAGGGCGCTGAGATCCTCGGCGCGCACGTGTTCGTCGATCTTGTGGATCGAGGCGTTGACCGGGCCGAGTTCCACGACTTCGGCCCCGGTCGGGGCCACAAAACGGCCGTCCGAGGTCCCGCCGGCCGTGGAGCGTTCCGGATCGATGCCGGCGACCGACCGCACCGCGCCCGCCACGGCCTCGACCAGGCGCCCGCCGCGGGTCAGGAACGGCTGACCCGAGAGCCGCCAGTGCCAGTCGACCGACTCCGCGTGCCGTGCCGCGATCGCTTCGACCCGGGCCCGGATCCGGCCCTCGTCCAGCGCCGTGGAGAAACGCCAGTTGCACAGCGCCTCGGCGGTGCCGGGCACGACGTTGTCCGCGCCCGTGCCGGCGTGCAGGTTGGAGACCTGAAAGCTCGTCGGCGGGAACGGACCTTCGCCGTCGTCCCAGCGCTCGGCGGCGAGGTCGGCGAGGATCGCCGCCAGCCGGTGGATCGGGTTGTCGACCAGGTGCGGGTAGGCGACATGGCCCTGGGTGCCGTGCACGACGATGCGCAGGCCCAGCGAGCCGCGCCGGCCGACCTTGATGACATCGCCAAGCCGTTCGCGCGAGGACGGCTCGCCGACGATGCAGTAGTCGATCCGCTCACCGCGTTCGGCCAGGGTTTCCACGACCCGCACCGTGCCGTCGGTGGCCGGGCCTTCTTCGTCGCTGGTCAGGAGTACCGCGACCGAGCCCGGATGATTCGGGTTTGCGCGCACGAAGTCCCCGGCCGCCAGCACGAAGGCCGCGACCGAGCCCTTCATGTCCGCCGCGCCGCGACCGTAAAGAATGCCGTCACGCAGGGTCGGCTCGAACGGCGGCGAACTCCAGCGTTCGGCCGGGCCCGTCGGCACGACATCGGTATGCCCGAGAAACACCACCAGCGGCCCGTCGGTGCCGTGGCGCGCCCACAGATTGTCGACCTTGCCGAAGCGCAGGTGCTCGACCGTGAAACCGTCCTCGGCGAGCAGATCCCCGAGCGCCTGCTGGCAGCCTTCGTCGGCGGGCGTAACCGACTGGCGCCGTATGAGTTCCGCGGCCAGTTCCAGTGTGGAATCCATGCTTGCGCCGGCGTTCAGATCGAGCGCAGCAGTTCGTTGATGCCGACCTTCGAGCGGGTCTTTTCATCGACGCGTTTGACGATCACCGCGCAGTACAGGCTGTACTTGCCGTCGTTCGAAGGCAGGTTGCCGGAGACGACGACGGAACCGGCCGGTATGCGGCCGTAGATGACCTCGTCGCGTTCACGATCGTAGATGCGCGTGCTCTGGCCGATGTAGACGCCCATGGAAATCACCGAGCCTTCCTCGACGATCACGCCCTCGACCACTTCGGAGCGCGCGCCGATGAAGCAGTTGTCCTCGATGATGGTCGGTGCGGCCTGAAGCGGTTCCAGCACACCGCCGATGCCAACGCCGCCGGACAGGTGCACGTTCTTGCCGATCTGCGCGCACGATCCGACGGTGGCCCAGGTGTCGACCATGGTGCCGGAATCCACATACGCGCCGATGTTCACATACGACGGCATCAGCACGACGCCTGGCGCGATGTAGGCGCCGCGTCGCGCACTGGCCGGCGGCACCACGCGCACGCCGCCCTCGCGGAACTGGCGCGAGTTGTAGTCGGCGAACTTCGGCGGCACCTTGTCGTAGTAGTTCGTGAAGCCGCCCTTGAGCATCGTGTTGTCCTGGATGCGGAACGACAGCAGCACGGCCTTCTTCAGCCATTCGTTCACGCGCCACCGGCCGTCGATCTTTTCGGCGACGCGCATCTCGCCGCGATCGAGCAGATCGACGGCTTCGAGCACGGCCTCGCGCACCGGGGTGTCGACAGAGCGGGGCGTGATTTCGCCGCGGCGTTCGAATGCGGCGTCAATAATCGATTGCAGATCGTTCATGGATTCCTCGGAACTGGGTCAGTATTCACAAAGAGTGTACGAATTCACGGATGCGCTTGGCGGCGCTGACGCATTCGTCGATCGGCGCGACCAGCGCGATGCGCACGCGGCCGGCGCCGGGGTCCGCACCGTCGATCGGACGTGACAGATAGCGCCCGGGCAGCACGCTCACGTGCTTTTGCGCATACAGTTCGCGCGCGAAGCGCTCGTCGTCCACGGGCGTGCGCGGCCAGAGATAAAAACCGCCCTCGGGCAGGCCCACGTCCAGGCAGCCGCCGAGCGCGTCGAGCACCGCGGCGAACTTCGCGCGATACATGGCGCGGTTGCCGACCACATGGGCCTCGTCGTTCCAGGCCGCGATGGAGGCCGCCTGCTGCGGCGGCGGCATCGCGCAGCCGTGGTAGGTGCGGTAGCGGTGGAATGCCTCGATGAGCTTCGCGTCGCCGGCGACGAAACCCGAGCGCAGCCCGGGCGCATTGGAGCGTTTGGAAAGACTGTGAAACACCAGCGCCCGTTCGTAGCCGTCGCGCCCGCTGCGCGCGCAGGCCGCCAACAGGCCCGGCGGCGGAACGGCTTCGTCGGGGTAGATCTCCGAATAGCACTCGTCCGCGCACACCACGAACCCGTGTCGGTCGGCGAGATCCAGCGCCGGCGTCAGTTGCGCAAGACTCAGCACATGGCCGGCCGGGTTGGCCGGCGAGCAGAGATAGACCAGCGACACGCGGTCCCAGACCGCGGCCGGGACCGCGGCGAGGTCCACGCGCCCAGCGCCGTCGTTCGGCAGCAGGTACGGGGTGCCGCCCGCGAGCAGGGCCGCGCCCTCATAGATCTGATAGAACGGATTGGGCATCGCCACCAGCGGCCGCGCACGCACGTCAACGAGGGTCTGCGCAATCGCAAACAGCGCCTCGCGCGTGCCGTTGACGGGCAGGACCTCGCGTTCCGGGTCCAGCGCCCGCGACAGTCCGAAGCGGCGGCTGGCCCAGGCCGCGCAGGTTTCACGCAGCGCCGGTTCGCCGCGCGTGACCGGGTAGTGCGCGATGCCGGTCAGCGCCTGCCCGAAGGCGGCGAGGATTGCCGTCGGCGTCGGGTGTTGAGGCTCGCCGATCGACAGCCGGATCGGCGCGAGTTCCGCGGGCGGACGCGCGCCTGCGAACAGCGCACGCAGTCGCTCGAACGGGTAGGGCTGGAGTCGATCTAGGGCCGGATTCAAATCGGTGGGTCGCTAGGGCCTGTTCGCACTCATCCGGTCACCGCTGCCGTACGGATTTTTTCGTATGGCAAGGCGGAATGAGTGTGGCATAGCCACGCTATGTGAGCGAATGACAACGCGGTCATACGAAAAAATGCGCACGGCCCATTCAGTCAGATTGAAGTTTGAACCTTGGGGTGGCCCCTGAAAAGCCGACGCTCGCTGTCACTCGTCGTACATCTGGAATGTCCAAACTTCTTTCCTCGTGCCTTGATTGGCGATTTTTCAGGGGCAACAGCGGCGATCGGATGAGTGCGAACAGGCCCTGAGGCGCCCGTACAATCGTTGCCGCGGCGCAAGGCCGCGCAGTATAGCGTCGATCCGCAAGTCCCTGTGCCCGAGTCCGAACCCCGTCCCTGGCTGGAACCCGAACGGCTGGCCGAGCTGCGCGCGGACGATGCAAGGCGGTTCGCACACCGCCTGCGCGAGGCGGCGCGTCAGCCGTCGGACCGGCGCGCCGATCTGCTGGCCGCCATCCGCCGCGAGGCGGACGCCGCGCTCAGTGCGCAGCGCGCGCGCCTGGCATTGCCGCTGGATCTCGGCTGCCCGCCGGACCTGCCGATCTGTGGCGCGGGCGAATCGATCATCGAAGCGGTACGCGCGCATCCGGTCGTCGTGATCTGCGGCGAGACCGGATCGGGCAAGACCACCCAGCTGCCGAAGCTCTGTCTGGCCGCCGGGCGGGGGCGCGGTGGCTGGATCGGTCACACCCAGCCGCGACGCATTGCCGCGCGCAGTGTCGCGGCACGGCTTGCGAGCGAACTCGGCGTCGCCGGGACCGATGCCGTTGCCTGCAAGGTGCGTTTCGAGGATGCGACCTCGGCGCTGACCCGCGTGAAGCTCATGACCGACGGCATTCTGCTTGCGGAGCTGCAGCGCGACCGTGCGCTGGTCGCCTATGACACCATCATCATCGACGAGGCCCATGAGCGTTCGATCAACATTGATCTGTTGCTTGGACATCTGCGCGGGTTGATCGAACGACGCGACGATCTTCGCGTGTTGATCACCTCCGCGACGATCGATCCACAGCAGTTCGCGGATTTCTTCGGCGGTGCCCCGGTGATCGAGGTGCCCGGGCGTTCGTATCCCGTCGACATCCGCCATGCGCCGCTGGCGGATGCGCGGGAAACGGCCGCGGCAATCGTGGCCGAGGCGCGACGCCTGCTCGCCGGGCGCGGCGGCGACGGGCTGGTGTTCGTGCCGGGCGAGCGTGAGATTCGGGATACGGCGCGTGCGCTGTCGCGTGCGCTGGGTCCGCGCGTGGAGGTCCTGCCGCTGTATGCACGCCTGCCGGCCATCGAACAGCAGCGGGTTTTCAATCCGCAATCGCGTGCCCGGATCGTGGTCGCAACGAACGTCGCGGAGACCTCGATCACCGTGCCGCGCGTGCGCTGGGTCATCGATACGGGACTGGCGCGAATCGCCCGGTTTTCCGCGCGCTCGCGGATTGCGCGGCTGCCGGTGGAACCGATTGCGCAGGCCGCCGCGAACCAGCGCGCCGGTCGGTGCGGGCGCATCGCCCCGGGCGAATGCGTGCGCCTGTATGACGCCGACGACTTTGCGCGCCGGCCGCGGTTTACCGAACCGGAGATCACTCGCAGCAATCTCGCGGCGGTGGTCCTGCAGTTGCACGGGATCGGCGTGCAGGAACCGGCGGCGTTCGCGTTTCCGACCGTTCCCGACCCCAGCGCACTCGCCGCCGGCGAGCGGCTGCTGGTCGAGCTTCATGCGCTCGATCGCGGTGGCCGGCTTACGAACATCGGCCGTGCACTGGCGCGGCTGCCGGTCGATCCGCGCGTCGGGCGCATCCTGTACGAGGCGCATGCGCGCGGGGTGCTGGATCAGGCGCTGATCATCTGCGCGGCGCTGTCGGTCGTGGACCCGCGCGAGCGGCCGCAGCACGCGCGCAAGGCCGCGGCCGAGGCGCATGCGCAGTTCGCCGAAAAACACTCGGATTTTGTCGGCTGGCTGAAACTCTGGGATGGCTTCGAGTCCGCGCGGGTGCATCACACCAACGCCGAGCTGCGTGACTGGTGTCAGCGCAATTTTCTTTCGCTGGCGCGGCTGTGGGAATGGCGCGACGTACATCGGCAGTTGCGGCGCGTGGTCCGCGAACTCGGCTGGATCAATGCGGCGGCGGCGCGGCGCCCGGACGAGGCCCTGCATCTGGCACTGCTGACCGGATTCAGTGACACGGTCGGCAGGCTGGATCACGACGGCCTGTACCGTGCGATGAGCGGCCGCCAGTTCCGGCTCGCGCCGGAGTCCGCACTGGCGGGCAAGCCGCCGCCATGGGTGTTCGCCGCCGAACTCGTGCAGACCCACGAGGTGCGGGCAGCGATCGTCGCCCGTCTGCAGCCGCGCTGGATCGAACAGATCGCGCGTGAGCGGATACGCAGCGAATGGGTCGACCCGCATTGGAACGAACGCAGCGGTCGGGTCGAGTGTCGCGAGCGGCGCCATTACGGCCAGCTGGTGCTCGGCATGCGACCCGGCGGGGATTTCGCGCGCCACGATGCGGCCGGTGCAAGGCGAATCTTCATCGACGAAGTGCTGGCCGGCGACCTGCCGGCGCGGCTGCCGACCTTCCACGCCGCGAACCGCGCACTGTTCGCCGGGATCGAGGCGCTCGGTGAGCGCCTGCGCAGACCGGAGATCACGCCTTCACCGCAGAAAATCGCGGACGTCTACGCCCTGCGGCTGCCGGATGATGTGCACGATGCGCCGGGCCTGGTGGCGTGGCTGAACGCCGCGGGCGACCCGCAGGGCGAACGTCTGCGGTTCACGCTGGCCGACTGGCTCGACCCTGGGTTGGCTGATGGTATCGACGCGCGGTTCCCGGATCGGGTGACGGTTGAAGGCACATCGCTCGCACTCAGCTACCGCTACAACCCCGGCGCCGACGACGACGGGTTGACGGTCAGATTTCCGCTGGCCGCGTTGCCGCTCGTGGCCGACTCCGTCGGCGCCGAGATCGTCCCGGGCTGGCAGCTGGAACTCGTGACCGCACTGCTGCGTGGATTGCCGAAGGCGGTGCGTCGTTCATTGGGGCCAGCGCCGGACCGCGCGCGTTCGCTGCTGGCGGTATCCACGCCGCCTGCCGCGTGCGTCGCACGCTGGCTGGTCGCCGCGGTGCGGCGCGAGACCGACATCGAGCTGACCGAGGCCGCGATCGACTTCGGCGCGTTGCCGGACTGGCTGCGGCCGCGGTTCTGTGTCATCAACGAACAGGGACGCGATCTGCAAGGCTCGCGCGATCTCATTGCGCTCAAGCACCGGCTGGGATCGGCCGCCGGCGAGGCGTTCACGACGGTTGCACGCAGGCAGTTCACGCGCGCGGGAATCGCGCAGTGGGACTTTGGATCATTGCCGGAACGTGTGGACCTCGGCCAGGGTCTGGCCGGTTATCCGGCACTGATCGCGCGCGCCGACGGCGCCGTCGATCTGGACGTGTTGCCAAGCGCAATCGGCGCATCGCGCGCGCACCGCGCCGGGCTGATCGCACTCGCGCGCCGCGAACTCGGTGCCACCGCGCGCGCGATCGACCGCGGCCTGGCGGAGTTCGATCGCGAATGGCTGCCGTATCACGCATTGCCGGCGTTGCCGGAGCGCGAACCGCTGCCGCTCGATGCCGCCGGTCTGCGCCGCGCGCTGACCGCGCGCGCGATCGAGCAGAGCTGTTTCACAGGCGCTGCGGTGATTCGCGACGCACAGGCGTTTGGCGCGGCGCTCGAAGCCGGCGCGCCGCGGCTGGCCGGTGCGGCGCGCGAACTGGCGCAACGTGTTGGCGTGATGCTCGGTGCCGCGCATCGCATTCGCGTCGCACTACGCGCGCCGGCTGAGACTTCCGACCCCGCCTGGCTCGACATGGACCGGCAGCTGAACGCGCTGGTCTACCGCGGCTTCGTTTCCGTGACCCCGCTGGAGCGGTTCGTTGAACTGCCGCGTTACCTTGCGGCGCTGGAAAAGCGCATCGAAAAACGCCGGCAGAATCCACTGCGTGACCGCGAACGGTATGCGCAGTTTGCGAACGCGGTACCCGTTACGGTGCCAGCGCCGGATGACCCGCGCCGCTGGCTGGTGGAGTCCTACCGGATTCAGGTGTTTGCACAGGAGGTCGGCGCACCGGAGAAGGTTTCGCCGGCACGGATCGCAGCCGCCTGGGCTGAAGCTGCGGAACGCTGACGCCGACGTATTCGAAACGAGTCATGCGTTGCCGTCGCGGGATGGACCGCGGCCCTAGGCCGCACCGCCGCCATGACGGTGTCCGGCGCAAGACCGTCAACGCTCGTCGAGCAGTCCGTTCAGCCGGGTGACGACATCCGCCACGGTGGTGAGGCCGTCCAGTGCCTCATTGGGGATCGAGAGGTTGAATTCCTCTTCGAGTTCGAACGCGATGGTCGTCACGTCAAGCGAGGACACGCCGAGTTCCTCCAGCGTGGTGTCCGGGCGGATGGTCGAGGCGTCGATCATCTTCTGGCGCGCGATTGCGCCGGCGACGGCCTGAAGACTGTTTGTACTCATAGGGCATGCACCTTGCGTACGGCCACAGGGGTGAACGGTTTTGCCGGTGACCGTGCCCCGCGGCCACCGGCAGCCCTATCTTATGCCGTATCCGGAAGAAACGCCCCTCAGGCAGAAGCCGCCAGCGCCACCGGCTGTTCGATCCAGCGCCGGCGCTGGTTGGTTGCCAGATAGTCCATGAGGCGAAGGTTGCGCGGTTCCAGCTGCATGGCGGTTTCGATCCACACCTCGACGACGTGATCGAGTTCCGAGCGTGTCACCGGATGTGCCGCAGCGATCCCGCGGCTCAGCCAGCGACCACTGTCGCCGCGTTGCGCCTGCTGGTCGAGATAGCGGCGCGCGGCGCGTTCGCCCTCGCCGTCGGCGACCAGCAGATCGACCACGCCAAGTTCGAACATCTCGCGTGCGGTGTAGATCTTGCCGGATGCGACAATGCGGCGTGCGATGCCCGGTGCGACGCGCCGGCTCAGGAAACTGTAGCCGCCCATGCCCGGGAACATGCCGAAGGTGCATTCGGGAAAGCCGAAGCGTGCGCGTTCCTCGGCGATGATCATGTGGTTGGCCAGGGCCGATTCGAAACCGCCACCCAGTGCGATGCCGGCAACGACGGCGATCGACTCGACGGGATGGTCGCCGGATCCGCTGGCGGTCGCATGAATCAGATCGATCGTGCGGTTTGCGTAGCGTTCGAGTCGGTCGCGGTCCTGCGTGCGAATGCATTGCGCGAACAGCTCAAGATCGCCGCCCAGTGAAAACACCTCGGGGTGCGTTGAGGTGAACACCTGAAAGCGCGCGGCGTTCAGCGCGCCGGGGCGATTGCGTTCCTTCGCCAGTTCGGCCATCTCGTTGACGATGGACTCGGTCATGCACGGGCGTTCGTCGTAGTGCAGACGCAGCCAGTCGGCGCGGCCGTTGGTATCGGTTTCCACCACCAGGCGGGTCGGCCGGGTGCTGCGGGTCAGGGGCTGAATCATGCTCATTGGGGCTCTCCGTTGAATCCTGCTAACGATTGGGCTGTGTTGATCCGGCGACTTCCGACGCCACTGGATCGTAGGCAAAGTGCCCGCAAAACCCGCGGGCCATTGGGTGTAAGCCGAAAATAGCAGTTTTGTTGTGAAACTTCCGTGTTTTGCCAGCAAGTTGCCTATGGAAGCTCAGATCAATCCTTCAACGGTCGTCAGGGCTCGGCGGCTGAAATATCGGGGGTTTTTGCATTGCCTGCATCTTCATCGGCCAAGGAGACGCTGCAAAATTCAGAGCTTCCCGCGACACATGGACGTGCCGCTCTGGCAATTCGGGATGGATTGATCAGAGCTTCCCTGAAGGCCGGCATGAATGTGCGATCTGCATGGCCCGCTGGAACCTGGGATGCCGTGTGCTGCCGGGGCGGTTGGGTTCGAACGTGCGAGGCCTTTGCAACGGCCTGTCAGGCGCCGGTGGCCGGGTGTCGGGCCAGCTGCCGGATTGCCCCGCGCGCCAGTGTGTAGGCCAGTTCAATCTGCAACAGCGCATCGGCGAATGCTTCGGTGCCGACCGCCGAATGCGCACGCAGACAGGTATCCCAGACTCGCATGCAGCCGACGCTGGCCGCCGTTGCGCCGAGGCTCTCGATGAGGTCGCGCGTCCGGTCTGCTTCCCGCGCTACCGGCGCCGCGCGCAGATCCGCGAGCAGGTCGTCGGCCTCGGCCAGAAAGCTGTCGAACAGGTCGTTCAGAAAGTTCGAATCGCTTCCCAGCGCGGCGAGTTCTCGCAGTCGGTTCGGGTCGATATCCGCGATGATCCGGTCACCCTGTTCGATGGCGGCACGGCCCTGAACGGCCCATGCATCGCGCGCGCGGCGTTCCACGCCGGCGGCGATGGCGGCGAGCAAGGTTGCGGGGCGATACGGAGAACGCAGCTCGCCGTCGACCTGTTCCGCGACACCGGCGCGCGGTGGGTTCGGTGCCGCGTCACGCAGAACAAAAAACAGTGGTCGCAGCGCGTCGCCCCGGCGGCTGGACCGTCGTTGCACGAGCAGCCGCAGCAGGCGCGATTCGAGGGCCTCGGCGAGCACCACGGCATCGAAGCCGTGTTCCAGAACGACTTCGACGGCGGCATCGACCGAGTCGACCTGAAATACGCGATGGCCGTCCGCCTCGATGCCGCGCGTCAGGGTGTGGCTGCGAGCGCGATCATGGTCGACGACTAGGATCGACCAGGCCGTCGCGGCGGTGTTGGGGCGACGCAAGGACAGCACGTTGCCGCGTTCGGCCGCTCGCTGCGTGGAACCGCTTGCAAAGACGGCGGCGTACAGCGCGGTCTTGGCGATCGGAGCACGCACGATGGCGTCGAACAGGTCGGTGTCGGTGCGCTCCTCGTCTGACTGCGGCGCGGCGAGCAGCACCAGGCGCACCTCGCCCAGGTCCGGGTCGGCGCGGAACTGGCGAGCGATCCACTCCGCCGGCAGGTCCATGAGTCGCTCGTCAATGAGTGCGACCTTCGGCGCCGTGGAACGATCTCCGATCAGCGCCGCCGCGGCGCCGAGTGCGGTTACGTGTTCGGAAAGCTGGAGGTTCCAGCTGCGCAGCGCGGGCAGCACATGATCGTTGGCGATGGCTGCGGTGCGCACGAACGCAACACGCGGCGACGGGTCATCCATGTTGGTTAGCGTGCGAGTTTGCCGATGCCGGCGGCCGGGTGGTCCGGATACTCGTGCATCACGCCGATCACCTGCGCGGTGCGGGCGTTCAGGGCGTCGACGACTTCCGGATCGAACCGCCGGCCGCGCTCCTCGTTGATGAATTTCAGTGCGTCCTCTACCGGCCAGCGGCGCTTGTACGGGCGCTCGCTGGTCAGCGCATCGAACGCATCGGCGACCGCGACGATGCGCGCATAACGGGGGATCTCCTCACCGCGCAGGCCGTCCGGGTAGCCCTGGCCGTTGAACCATTCGTGATGCCGGAGCGCAATTTCCGCGCCGGTGCGCAGATAGATCGATGGGCTGCCTTTGAGAATCTCGTGGCCGATCCGGCTGTGCTTGCGCATGATCACCCACTCCTCGTCAGTCAGCGGACCCGGCTTGAGCAGGATCGCATCCGGGATGCCGATCTTGCCAATGTCATGCAGCGGGGCCGCCCGCTCGAGGATGTCGAGTTCCGTCTCGCTCAGCCCGAGCTCACCGCCAATCAGGCGCGCGATGCGTGCCATGCGCAGAACGTGGTTGCCTGTGGTTTCGTCACGGTACTCGCCGACGCGCGCCAGGCGCGCAAGCGTGTCGTATTCGCGCACCTGCAACTCGGCGGTGGATTCCTCGACGCGCCGCTCCAGCCAGCGCGCGCGCTCCTTGACGATCTTCTGCTGGTGGCGCAGCGCCAGCAGGTTGCGGCAGCGCGCACGGCATTCGTGATGATCCAGCGGCTTGGTCAGAAAATCCGTCGCGCCGGCCTCCAGCGCGCGATAGCGCACGGAGCGGTCCTCGACACAGGTGATCACGATGATCGGGATGTCCGCGCAGCCCGGAATCTGGCGCAGCCAGTAACAAAACCGCACGCCGTCCATCTCGGGCATCTTGTAGTCGGCCAGAATCAGGTCGGTGGGGTTGCCCTTGATCCAGGCGAGTGCCTCGGACGGGCTCTCGAACACGACCGGAACGACGTCGTTGCCGATGCTGCGCACGAGTTCCTCGATGATCATTCGACTGGTCGCCTGGTCGTCGATGATGACGGCATTGGGCATGGCCTGGCTGCTCCTTGTGAAAACGTGTTCCGGCGATGTTCTGCCGACGCGCGGCCCCGGGCGCGGAGCGGGCGGTGGTCGGGAGTCCGAGTCTAGCTCATTGCCCGTCGCCGTGTCGGTCGGGACCGTGCGGCAGGCAACCGATGGCACGTCGGTGTGTTGCGTGTGCAACGGCGGCCGTCGCGACCGGGCGGGGGGGGCGCTGGCCTGTGGGAGAGAGGTTTGCTTTCGCGGGGCGGTCCGCCGCCCGGCAGGCTCGAACCCGGTCAGCGGGCGCCTGGTTGAATTGGCAGGTTGTTGAAAAAGGCCCATCCATGGCCTTTTCAACGTCGCAACCGAAAAGCGCTGTTTTCGGTTGCTCAAAAAAATTAAACACTTGCATGTTCGATTTTCGGGCGAGACGTCCCAGTCTCGCGCTAACAGGCCGTTGAAAAGAGAATTTCAATCGCCTGTTAGAATGTCGGCATGTCAAAGGCCCCTGAGTCCCCACCCACCCTGTTGCAGGTCTTCGCCAGCGTCGTTTCCGCGTGGTTTGGCGTGCAGAGCGACGAAAAGCGCCGCCGGGACTTCGAGCGCGGCCGCGCCGGCCAGTTCATTGTGGTCGGCATTGTGTTTACGGTCGCGTTCATCGCGCTGATCGTCGGGCTGGTCTGGGTTGCATTGCGGATTGCGACCTGACGGTCGGCGGTCGTCCACTGTGTGAAACGCCTGCCCGGCGGGTCGGCGTGTGTTGATCTGCGGTCGTAGTGCGTGGCGGCTCTGCTACACTCGGCTGCCCAAAATTCAAGAATTCACGACCCTGAGGAGGAGTTGTATCCCATGAAAAATGCACTGATTGCGGCCGTCCTGCTGGGTGCCGCCGCAACCAACGTGGTTGCAGAAGAGATGATCGCGCTACCCGAGAGCTGTCAGATGCGCGAACTGTCGGTGATCCAGTGTCCGCTCGCCGACGGCATCAGTGCGCAGGATGCGATTGATTCCATGAAGCTGCGTGCCAACACGCTGAACTTCAAGCTGGTCGCGCACATGCCGCTGTCCGAACAGGTCAAGGCAATGGGCGAGGACGCCCGGCGCATGGAAATCTATCAGTTCTGCGATGCGCTGATCGCCAAACGCATGGTCGAACACGACATGGTTTTCGCGAGCTTTCTGCCATGTCGCATCGCCCTGGTCGAGGACAAGGACGGCAAGAACTGGCTGATCACGCTGAACATGGACCAGATGCTCGGACAGGTGGCGCTGCCCGGCGAGCTTCAGGGCCTGGGTGCCACCGTTCGCAACAACATCTACAGCATCGTCGGCGCGGGCGTAAACGGCGATCTGTAACGCGCATGCCCGATCGAAACCCTGATCCAGTCAGGCGTTTCCAGCGGCACAGGGATGTGCCACCGTTTTCCATGGCTGCGGGCCTGCGCGATTTGGAGAATGCGAGGTGACCACCCCTTTTGTTTTCATGCCTGCGGCAGCTTGGCTTGCCGGCATCAGAGCTTGGGGAAGCTCTGATTAATCCATCCTGGATTAACAGAGCTTTGAGCCCGAAAAAGCGCGGTTTTTCGTTTTCTTATATTTTCAATGGCTTAGGCACATTGAAAATGGTGGCACGTCCCTGTGCCACGGGAAACTCTGAATTGATCAGAGTTTTAGTTGTAAACAATCATCAATTCCGACCGCCCGGCCCAATGAGCCCGTGCCGGTGCAGTCAAAACTGCAGCAACGTGGCGGGGTCTCCGCCACGCATCACCCAACCAGACGAGGATCCCCCATGAAGGCCATTTTCAAAGCCGCGCTCGCAGGCGCGCTTGTTTCGTTCGCCGTCCCGGTCATCGCCGGTGATGCCACCGCCGGCGAGGCCGCCTACAACGGCAAGGGCTGTTCGGGCTGTCACGGCCCGGGTGGAAAGAGCGCCGCCCCGTCCAACCCGCCGCTGGCCGGAATGCCCGCGGTCGCATTCACCCAGGCCATGGCGGACTACAAGAGCGGAACGCGCAAGAATGGGACGATGCAGGCGATGTCCTCGATGCTTTCCGACGCGGATGTCGCGAATATGGGCGCTTATCTCAGCGCCCAGTAGGCATCCGGGCTGGCCCGCCCGCAACGGCGCCGGCGTGACCACCGACGACGACGCCGGCCTGCGGCCGGCGTCTTTCGTTTCGGCGCTGGCCGTGGGCGGGCGCGACTGCACGCCTGTCATTGCCGCGTCGGCGCCGACGTGTGATCATGCCTGCTGACGCTGGCAGCCCCGCTTTCGCCCATTCAGATCATGGAACTGCAAGAAGACCCCGAATCCGAACTCGACCCGGACTGGGATGCCCTGCTGCACGTCAGCATCAGCCCGCGTGGCCTGATTCACGCGCTGTATACGACCGCCCACTCGGTCCACACCGGCTGGGAGAGTTGCGTTGATCCGAAACTGGTGCTGTCCGAAATCTCCACCGAGGACGCGCTGACCGGAAACCTCTGTCGCCTGGTGGAGTTGGAATTCGTCGAGGACGATGATCCGGACGGCACCACCTGGCATGACTGGACGGTCGAACTGCGCCTTGGCGAGGTCTGGATCACCGCCCACTGGCATGCTGCCGTGCATGGTTCAGGACACGAGTGGGACTGGTGCGCCGCCGAGGCCGAGAACGCCTTTGCACGCGCCTGTGTGGTCATCGGCAAACGCGTGCGGCGCGGTGCGGTCGTCGAGGAGACGCCGCTGGATGTCGAACCGCGGGTCTCGCACACGCACCACTGACGTCGCGCGGGTCTGGCGCTGATCTGTTCAGCGTTATCTGGGGCGCCGGGACGCGCAGCCGGCAATCCCGCACGGACCGATCAGCGCCTCCCCAAGGTTCCCCAGTAGACGATCAGCAGCAGGCCGAACAGCATGCCGCCCAGATGCGCGAAATGCGCCACGCCTTCGGCGGTGCCCGTGACCCCGAGCCACAGTTCCAGCCCCGCGTAGATCAGCACGAAGTACTTGGCCTGCAGCGGCACTGGTGGAAACAGCAACATCAGCCGCGCATTCGGATACATCAGCCCGAACGCCAGCAACACTCCGAAGACCCCGCCGGACGCGCCAACCGTTGGATAGAGCTCGCCGCTGTTGGTGGCGACGATGAGCTGCACGATCCCCGCGCCGATCACGCACACCGCATAGAAGATCGCGAACCGGCGCGCACCCCAGACCGCCTCGATATGCTGGCCGAAGAACCACAGCCCGTACAGGTTGAAGGCGAGATGCAGCAGGCCGCCGTGCAAGAACGCATAGGTCACCAGTTGCCACGGCGCGAACAGGGTCGGCCCGACGCCCCCGGCCCCGCTGCTGACCGAGACCCAGGGCCACAGCGCGAACGCCTTCGTGAAACCCACCCCGGCGAACATCTGTAGCGCGAATACCGCGACGTTCGCGATCACCAGCCCCAGTACGATCGGCGGCGTGCCGCCGCGGTTGGCCAGCGTCGTGGTCATTTGCGCAGGTGGTCCGAGACGGGGGCCATGTGATCCGGACCGCGCCGCGTAAGTGCCGGCGGCCCTTGAAAAAGTTCATTTCTTTTCATAAGGTTGGAACGATAACTGTCACCACCGTGTCATAAACGGCGGATAACTTGGTGGCATACAAGACGAATTCAACCGGAGGAAGCACCGCGATGGCCGCAGCACCCGATGAGGCACTTTGCAATCTACTGTATCTGATCGTCCGCCGGCGCCTGCCTGGCACGGGCTTTGATGGCGATGTGCTCGCATCGGTTCTGGCGGCGAACCGTATCACCAGCCTGCGCCAGCTGTTTGCGCTGGGTGAAGACGAGCAGGCCCGGATCTGCGAGCAGGTGCGCGCCGCCAATGCCCGCGCCCCGCGGCGTCCTCCGCTGCATGCACTCACCGCTTGAAGCACCGTCTTGTGTCTGACCCGATCCAGCGGGGGCTCTGAATCTTGCCCTGACGTGACGGCGGGCGTTCAGCAACGCAGGCTCCACCGGGGTGTTCAGTGGGCCTGACATCCTGTCTCTCGCGTGTTAGCGTGCGTTGCAAAACGACGCGGGCGCCCGCGTCGCCGTTTTGCGGTCGTCGCCCAGCGATGGTATCCAGTACCACGCTTCTGCCCGGTTTCCGTCCATGCCGATCACCGAACTTCTGGACCTCATGGCGCGCCTGCGCAATCCCGAAGGCGGTTGCCCGTGGGATCTCGAACAGAACTTCGCCAGCATCGCGCCGTATACGATCGAGGAGGCCTACGAGGTTGCCGACGCCATCGAACGCGGTGATCCTGACGCCTTGCGCGAGGAACTCGGAGACCTGCTGTTTCAGGTGGTTTTCCACGCGCGGCTGGCCGAAGAGCAGGGCACATTTGCATTCGCCGATGTCGTCGCTGCGATCGTCACGAAGATGCGCCGCCGCCATCCGCACGTGTTTGGCGACGATGTGGTTGCCGATGCCAACGAGCAGACCGAACGCTGGGAAGCGTTCAAGCTCGCAGAGCGCGGCGATGCCTCCCTGTTTGCCGACATTCCGGTTTCGCTGCCGGCGCTGACCCGCGCGGCGAAGCTGCAAAAGCGCGCCCGACGGCTCGGGCTGGACTGGTCGAGCGCGGCTGAGGTTCGCGAAAAGCTCGACGAGGAGTTGGCCGAACTCGGTGCGGCGAATGATGCCGCGGCAGAAGGGCGGGAACTTGGCGACATCCTGTTTACGATGGTGAACATGGCGCGCTGGGCGGGACATGATCCGGAGGCCCTGCTGCGCGCGGCCAATATGCGTTTCGAGCAACGCGCACGCGCGGTTGAGGCGCAATGCAAGGCCGCGCCGTTCGACGTTGATGATCCGCTTGCCGTGGATGCCGCGTGGCGACGGGCGAAGGCTCGCACCGAATAGGCAGCCGACGCAGGCCCTAGAACAGGTTCAGCTGATCGCCGCACGCGGGCGGAGGCTGGAACTGGCCGAGATCGAGTCGCGGCAGTTCCGACCCCAGACCATGGCGACGCATTGCGATCTCGAACCTTTTTGCGATGATTTTCGCGCGCTCGCCGTTGCCACGCTGGCGGTGACCAAAACGCCGGTCGTAGCGCCGGCCACCATGCAGGGATTCGATCCCATGCAGCACACGCCGCGCACGGTCCGGGTAGTGCTCGTTGAGCCATTGCGCAAACAGGGTGTTGACCTCCAGCGGCAGCCGGATCGTCACGTAGCCGGCGGCCGCAGCGCCAGATTGCGCGCAAGCCTCGAGGATTGACTCGATTTCCGGCTCATTCAGCGCGGGAATGACCGGCGCCACGAGTACGTGCACCGGAATGCCGGCCTGTGACAGTCGCCGGATTGTTTCGAGCCGTCGCCATGGCGCGGCGGCGCGCGGTTCCATGCGACGCGCGAGTTCGGGGTCGAGCGTCGTCACGCTGACGGCGACGTGTACGAGATTGCGCCCTGCCATGGCCGCGAGCAGATCCACATCGCGCTCGATGCCGCTGGACTTTGTGACGATCGTGACGGGGTGGCCGCAGTCGTGCAGCAGTTCCAGGACTGCGCGGCTGATGCGCAGGTCGCGTTCAACGGGCTGCCAGCAATCGGTGTTTGCACCCAGGGCAATCGGCGCGGGTTGGTAGCCGGGGCGGCGCAGTTCCGCCGCGAGTACGTTGGCGGCATCGTGTTTGGCGAACAGCCGGGTCTCGAAGTCGAGGCCCGGGGAAAGCTCCAGCCAGGCGTGGGACGGCCGCGCGTAGCAGTAGATGCAGCCGTGTTCACAGCCCCGATACGGATTGACGGACCGGTCGAACGGTACATCGGGAGAGGTGTTGAAGCTCAGCACCGAACGGGCGGGATCGGCCGTCACGGTCGTTCTGACGGATGCCTCCGGCGAGTCCGCGGCTGGCCACCCGTCATCGACCGGGTCCACGGCGGTCATCCGGTAGCGGCTGGCCGGATTGGCGGTTGCGCCGCGGCCTTTGGTGGGTCGAGCGGTGGTCGGCATCCACTGATTATATATACAGTTCCATCGCGTCGTCCGCGGCCGGCCGGGCGGCGTCGGCCCCGCAACCGCGGGTTTTGCGCTATCGTTGATGGATCAATCATTGACTCTGCCTGCGCCTGCGACGATCGTGAAACGCCCTGCACCGTGGTTCGTCGTGCTGTTCGTCCTCGCTGCCAACACTTGGCACGGGACCGCGCGTGCGCAGGAGATCGTCAATCTCGAGGTCGCCGCCGGCATTCGGGCGAACGCCGCCCATTGGGGGCGCGGAACGGCGCGACCGGCAGTCGTGATCGTTCACGGCCTGTATCAGACCTATTCGTTCCCAACGGTCACAAGACTCGCCGAGACGCTCGCCGAGGCGGGCCATTCGGTACTCACACCGAATCTTTCGCTGCGCGTATCCGATCGTCGCCAGAGCCTTGCCTGCGATGCCATTCATGCCCACGAACTGGGTGCGGACTCCCGCGAGATCGGTGTCTGGGTCGATTGGCTACGGTCGCGCGGGCATGCCGAAGTCGTGCTGATCGGCCACAGCTTCGGTTCTCTCAACGTGCTGAAGTTCATGGAAGGGAAACCGCAACAGGGGGTTTCGCGTCTGATTCTGCTGAGCCTGATCGACCCGCGGGTCGAGACCGAGCGGCCGGGCTTTCTGGCGCTGCGCGGGGCTGCCTCGGCGCGCATGGGGCGCCGCGCGGAGAGTCTGTTCCGTTATCGGCTGTCGTTCTGCGACCGGCTGGTCGCCACGCCGGAAAGTTTCCTGTCGTACGCGGACTGGACCGTCGCCGATCTCCTGAAGCTGCTGTCGATTCCCGGGGTGGGCGTGGATGTCATCATGGCCGGGGACGACGGGCGGGTCGGTCCGGACTGGGCCGAGCGCCTGGCTGCGGGCGGTGCCAACGCAACGGTGATTCCCGGCGCGGACCATTTCTTCGACGCCAGCCACGAGTTCGAACTGCACGACACGGTCCTGTCCATGCTCAGCGGAGAACGTAACTGAGTCACGACAGCGGACCATGGGAGAAGCGCCTGTCGGTCACCACCCTGGTGGCCGGCTTTGTCGCGATACTGGTGCTGCTCGTGGCTGCGCTGTGGCTGCTGATCACGCAGCGGCTGGATGAGGTCGAACGTCAGGCCCGCGCCGATCAGCAGGCGGTACAGCGTGCGGAACTGCGTTCGGCGATCGAAGAACTGACCGGGCGCAGCAGTCATGCCGTTGCCGAACTGCTGGCCTGGGACGAGGTACGCCAGCAACTCGCCGACCCGGTGTATTACGCCTACTGGCACGAGAGCCGGGCGATGGCGACCTGGCGCACACCGGACTGGATACGCAACGTGGAGCTGTACTCCGCGACCGGCCAGCCTCTGCAAAAGGGCGTCCGCGCGCCCGGCTCGGAGATCGATCTTTCGATTCCGTTTCCGCGCGTGCGCCTTGCACGCGGCGTGGCGGAATTCATCGACGCCGGTCAACTGACGGGTCCGGACGGCGCCGCGATCGGCTGGGTCGTGGTTCAGGCACCCGTGATCGACGCCCTGCGTTCGCTGCGCCGCTTCGACTACATCGATGCGGATTCGCTGCGCGTCGTGCTTGCGCCGGACGTGTCGCTGGCGGTGGCCGAACTCGCTGCCAACACCCAATTCGTCCCGCGCGCACACACCCAGGGGCGCGACGTGACACACGTCGTCGTCCGCTCAATCATCGAGATCGGCGCCGCAGTTGCGCTAGCCGGCGTCATCTTCGCCCTGTTGCTGCGCTGGTTCGTCGTGCTGCCCGCACGCCGGCTATCCAGTCAGATCGATGCCCTGAATCTGGGCGGCAGTACCGAGGACATGCTCCATCGCAGCGCGGAACTGCCCTTGGCGGAACTCGAAAAGGTGCGTCGCTCGATGCTCGATTACCACGCGCGGCTCGATCGGGCGCAACGCGACCTCGCCGGCGCCAACGTCGAACTGCGCGAGATGATCTACCGCGACGAGCTGACCATCTGTCACAACCGGCGCGCGTTCGAGGAGGACTATCTCGAACTGCTGGATGGACGCAACGACCGGTTTTCCATCGTGCAGTGCATGCTGTTCGACTGTGATCGCTTCAAGAGTTTCAACGACACCTACGGCCACGATGTCGGCGACGCGCTGCTGCGCGCCCTGGCCAATGCGATTGATGCGGCGCTGGATCAGCGTGGTCGCCTGTACCGGCTCGGTGGCGACGAATTCATCACACTGCTGTTCGACCTTGATGGCCCGCAGACGCTGCGGATCGCGCAGCAATGCCTTGAAGCCGTGCGCGCGCTGGATTTCGTCTCCCAGGGTGTGTTTGAGCCGGTACGGCTCAGTGTCGGCATCGCGGCGGCGCCGGCCGGCGATCGCGATGCGCTGTCGCAACTGCGCGCCCGCGCGGATATCGCGATGTTCGCGGCGAAACGGCCCGGTCGTCCGCCGGTCTGCGAGTATTCGCACGAACTCGAAAGCAGTGGCGGCAGCCATCTGGTCGCCAGCGATATCGGCACGGCGATCTACGATGCCATCGCGGATCCGGCACACATCGAAATGGAGTATCAGCCGGTCCTGCAGCTGGACGATTCGCGCATCCACTATCACGAGGCGCTGGCCAGGCTGAACCACGCGGGCCGGCGCTATCGGCCCGACCACTTCATGCCGGTGATCGCGGCACGGCGTCTGGAGGTCGACTTTGACCGTGCCGTGGTCGCGCGGGTGAGTTCGGACCTCAGGGCCGGCGCACTGCCCGACGGCGTCGGAGTTGGGATCAACATCAGCGGTCCAGGACTGCTCGACGACCAGGTCGAGGCCATGCTGATCGAACTCGTCGGCCAGATGCGCCGGCCGATGCTGGTCGAAATCACTGAATCCGTTTTGATTCCACAGCTCGATGTCGCCGCACGCTCGCTGGAGCGGCTGCGTGAGGCCGGCTGGCGCGTCGCCCTCGACGATTTCGGCACGGGATACTCCTCGTTAGGCTATCTCGCCGACATGCCCGTCGACATCGTCAAGTTCGATTCGTCGCTGGTCCGGCAGCTGGGCTCCGAGAACCGCCAGCGCTGGATCGTGCAACAGCTCGTGGACATCGTCGGGGGTTGCGGCTACCGCACCGTCGCCGAAGGCGTTGAAACGCGGGAGCTGCTCGAAATGGTGCGTGAACACCGCTTCCACGCGGCGCAGGGATTTTTCGTCGACGGGGTCGCAGCCCATGGCCGGGCCGCGTCCGTGCCGTATCGCGCGGCGGGCTGAGCGCGTCGTGGCAGGTTGGCCTGTTCGCGCCACGCTTGGCGCAGCGTTGCAGCCCTAATAGGTTGTTGGAAAAGGCTCGTCCATGGCCTTTTCAACATCGCAACCGAAAAGCGCGGTTTTCGGTGGCTCACGAAAATCAAACCCTTGTGTGTTCGATTTTCGGGCGAGACGTCTCTGTCTCGCTAGAGCAGACTGTTGAAATGAGAATCTCAACAGCCTGCTCAGCCATAGCGTGGACAGGCACTTGGCAGTGGTTCAGGCGCGCGGCATGCAACCGCGCGGATGGCCTGGGTTGAACGCTCAGCGCGACTTGTGCTTTAGCAGCCGCTCGCGATCGCGCGCCCAGTCGCGGTCACGCACGGTTTCGCGTTTGTCGTGCAGCTTCTTGCCCTGGGCGAGGCCGATCTCGATCTTCGCCCGGCCCGCCTTCCAGTACAGCGCGAGCGCGACCAGCGCGTAGCCCTTGCGTTCCACCGCACCGGTCAGACGGTCGAGTTCGCGCCGGTGCAGCAGCAGCTTGCGGGTGCGCTGTGCATCGGTTTCGACATGCGTGGAGGCCGACGCCAGCGCATTGATGTGCGCACCGAACAGATACGCCTCGCCATCGCGCAGCAGCACGTAGGCGTCGCTGATCTGTGCGCGTCCAGCGCGCAGGGCCTTGACCTCCCAGCCGGTCAGGGCGAGTCCGGCCTCGAAGCGCTCCTCGATGAAGTACTCGTGGCGCGCCCGCTTGTTCAGCGCGATGGTGGATCCACCCGCACCCTTCTTCTTTTCGTTCGCGGTTCCCATCGCGGAATTGTACCCGCCGCCCCGGCCGCAACGATCAGCCAGCTTGTTCGACCCGCTTCGATTTGGCGAGAATGGCCGTGGTTTCTCAGGCCGGAGCAATTTGACGATGGCAAGCACCATGCACGGGCAGTGGTCCAGCCGCTGGGCGTTCGTGCTCGCGGCGACCGGGTCGGCCGTCGGGCTCGGCAACATCTGGCGCTTTCCGTATCTCACCGGCGAGAACGGCGGCGGCGCGTTCGTGCTGATCTACCTCGCCTGCGTGCTGGCGATCGGCATCCCGATCATGATGGCCGAGGTCATGCTCGGCCGGCGCGGGCGCATGAGCCCGATCAACGCCCTGCGCGAGATCTCCGCCGCCGAGGGCAAGACCGGGCTGTGGGTCGCGATCGGCTGGATGGGCACGCTGTCGGGCTTTCTGATCCTGTCGTTCTATGCCGTGGTCGCGGGCTGGACCCTGGCCTACGCCGTGCGTGCCAGCGCCGGTGTGTTTCAGGGCATCAGCCTCGAGGCCGCCAATGCGATGTTCGGTGCGCTGGTGGGCGATCCCGAGCGGTTGCTCGCCTGGCACACGATCTTCATGGCGCTGACCGTGTTCATCGTCGCGCGAGGCGTTGAGGCGGGCCTGGAACGCGCCGTGCGCTGGATGATGCCCGCGCTGTTCATCCTGCTGGTGCTGCTGGTCGGCTATGCGGCGAACACGGGTGATTTCAGTGCCGCGGTCGACTATCTGTTCTCGCCGGACTGGTCGAAGGTCTCCGCGCGCTCGGTGCTCGATGCCATGGGTCAGGCGTTTTTCAGCCTGAGCCTCGGCATGGGCGCGATGCTCATGTATGGCTCGTATCTGGACCGTGACGCGTCCATCCCGCGCATGTCGCTGATCATCGCCGCGGCCGACACAGTCGTTGCCGTGCTCGCCGGGCTGGCGATCTTTCCGCTGGTGTTCGGATTCGGACTCGCGTCGACCCAGGGGCCGGGCCTGATCTTCAAGGTACTGCCGGTCGCATTCGGCCAGATGCCGGGCGGCAGCGTGTTCGCGGTCGGCTTTTTCGCGCTGCTGGTGTTCGCGGCACTGACCTCGGCGATCTCCCTGCTCGAACCGGTTTCCGCGTGGATGGTCGAGAAGTTCGACCTCACCCGTGTGCAGGCGACCTCGATCGCGGGCCTGATCAGTTGGACGATCGGTGTCGCCGCGCTGCTCTCGCTGAATCTCTGGGAAAAACACACCCTGTTCGGCAAAGGGATATTTGATCTGCTCGACTACGTGACGGCGAATATCCTGCTGCCGCTCGGCGGCGTGCTGATCGCCGTGTTCAGTTCATGGGTGCTCTCGCCGCGGGTCAGCCAGCAGGAATTCGACCAGGCCGGCCACGAGATCAGCTACCGCATGTGGATGATCCTCGCGCGCTATGTGGCGCCGTTCGCCGTGCTGCTGGTGTTCCTGCACGCCATTGGCCTGATCTGAATTCGTGCCACGCATCCTGCGCAGCGCACTGGTCGGCCATACGCCGGAGCAGATGTTCGAACTGATCGCCGACGTGGATCGTTACCACGAGTTCCTGCCGGGCTGCGTCGCCTCGCGGCAGCTCTCGCGCACAGCCGAGGAGGTCGTCGGTCGCATCGACGTCGCGAAGGGCCCGATCCGTCGGCACTTCACCACGCGTAACCGCATCCGTCCGCCGGGTCGCATGGACATCGAACTGGTCGACGGCCCGTTTTCGCGCCTCGACGGCTACTGGCAGATCGATCCGGTCGGCGGGCAGGGCAGCAAGGTGACCCTGAGCCTGGAATTCGAGTTCTCCAGCCGGTTTCTCGCCACCGCGTTCGCGCCGCTGTTTCGCAGCCTGGTCGAGGCGATGGTCGATGCCTTCGTGCGCCGGGCGGGTGTGGTCTACGGCTGATGCGGATCGAGGTCGTCTACGCGCTGCCCGAGCGCCAGCTCATGCTCGTCGTGGAATTGCCGGACGGCGCGAACGTGGCCGATGCCGTGAGCAAGAGCCGGATCCGCACCGAGTTTCCCGAAATATCCATTGGCGAGACGCCCGTCGGCGTGTTTGGCGAACGGGTCGACTGGTCGCGCGTGCTAGAAGACGGTGATCGCGTGGAGCTGTACCGGGGCCTGATTGCGGACCCGCGGGAACAGCGGCGCAAGCGTGCCGAGAAGCAGGGCGCTGCCTAGCAGTTTGTTGAAAAAGGCCCATCCATGGCCTTTTCAACGTCGCAACCGAAAAGCGTGGTTTTCGGTTGCTCACGAAAATCAAACACTTGCATGTTTGATTTTCGGGCGAGACGTCCCTGTCTCGCGCTAACAGGCCGTTGAAATGAGAATTGATAGTTCCCACGGTTTAGTGGACACCCTGAACTAACCCTTCAGGAGTGTTTGAGATGCCAAGACCAGGTCCGAGAACGACGTACAAG